>CANRCN010000035.1 GCA_947629135.1 uncultured Bacilli bacterium
ACTTTATGAAAATACGTAACTTAGGAAAGAAATCTTTAAAAGAAGTATTAGACAAAATTAGAGATATGGGATTAAGTTTACGTGATGAAGATTAGGAGGAAATTGAAATGGCATATAGAAAATTAGGTCGTGATAACAAACATAGAAGAAGTATGCTTGCTAATTTAACAAAAGATGTTATCATGAATGAAAGAATAGAAACAACTGAAACAAGAGCTAAAGAAGTACGTAAGTTTGTAGATAAAATGATAACTTATGGTAAAAAAGGTGATTTAGTTTCAAGAAGATTAGCACTTGCTTTCCTTCATAATGATACTGAATGTGTAAACAAAGTTTTTAATGACTTAGCAAAACGTTATGAATCAAGAAATGGTGGATATACAAGAATCCTAAAACTTGATGAAAGACGTGGAGATGGAGCATTAGTTGTAATAATAGAATTGGTTAAATAATAACTAATTCTTTTTTATTATTAAGATTACTAAGGAAAAAGAAATAATTATTTTAATAAAATATCTTTACATTTTTATAAAAATAATATATTATATAATCACAGATTGTCAAGGAATGGTGTCAAATATGGAAGAAAAAATGTTAAATGAAGTGAGTCCATCTCTTTTTCTAGATAATATTCCAGATGAAATTAGATTTTCATCTCAAAGACATGAAAGAATCTTAAGGTTTATTGATGAGTATGTATATTCTCCAGATTTTAAAGAAGAATCAAGTGGTTTTGATGAATTATCTGAAAGAGATAAAGAAACAGTTTCTAAATGGGCTAATCGAATTCATGAAAGGGCTGAAGCTTTTGCTCCTCAAATTACTTCGTATTTATTAAGTATAATTGATCCTGGAGTCGAGCTTTTAGATTATAAACTTGCAAATGGTACTATGTTGCATAAAGAAAAAACTCATACTGTTAAAACTGTTGATGGATTAAAAAGAAAAATAATTGCTGATGCAACTTTGGACTATGATGGTGATTATGATATGGCAGGTCTTAATATAAGAGATGGTTTAAGATATACAATCATAATACCAAAAGAAATATATTTAGAGAAAGTTGATGAATATTTGCATAAATTAGAAGATATGGGATTTGGTCCAATTGATGCTAAAAATCATTGGGTTGATCATGATACTTTTTGGAGGCCAGAGAATAAGGCTAAATGGCCAACTTTAAGATATCAAGGAATAAATGCTAAGATAATGTTTCCAAATGGACAAGATGTATTTGAGATTCAATTTCATTATCCAATGGAACATCAAATTAAAGAAGGTTCTACAAGAGATTTATATAATGCTTATAGAGCTGTTGATTTAAAATATCAAAATGGAGAATTTAATCCTGAAGATGAAACAGTTGATTGGAGGGGAGAGTTACAACTTTTTAGAATGTTTTTACAATTTACAATTATTCCTCCAGATACTAAAGAAATGAAAGCTTGTGATTATAGATTTGTATCAAGAGTTAATAGAAATGGAAATTCTAGGGGGAAGTAGTATGATTAAATTAGATGAACTTGAAACAATTCGAAGTATTGAATATTATAAATTAACAAATGAGGAAACCAAAAGAGTTAATTTATTAATGATTTTAAATGGTATTAATGTTTACCAACTTCAAAATGGAAAATGGACTTTAAAGCCTGGTCTATATAATTATTTATTTAATAATGATGATAGCCTAGATATAATAATTGAGCCTCTTACTTTTGAAGCAGCAGTTAAAGAGGGCTTAGATAGAAAAGTTGAGATTATTATAAATGCTCAGTATTATAAAGTCGTAAATGAAAAAATGAATCGAGTTAATTATATAATGGTTTTAAATAATGAATATGCTTATCAATTACAAAATGATGGTAAATGGAAATTTAAAGCTGGATTATATAATTATTTGTTTAACAATGATGATAGTTTAGATAGAATAATAGAACCACTAAATTTAAAAAATGCAATCAAAGAAGAGATAACAAGAGAAAAAACTTTTGAATACAAAAAAAGTGAAAGGTAGGATATATGAATAAAGAAATTAATATGGAATATCCATATGATATAGTTGGTGAAAATCGATTATATGATGGAAAAATACATAGAATTGTCCCAAGCGAGGTTAAAAAAATAAATAATTTGTATGATGGTAATTTTTATGTTATGAGATATTATGATATTGATTATGATGTAATTGCTATCACATTATTGAAAAAAAGTGAAAAAGGAGAAGGGTACGAAAAAATTCCACTTGATGATTATCAACCTTTGCTAGATTTTTTAGATAAATATGGAAATACTGATGCTTTAACAGATGTTCCAGTTCCAACTCAAGATATAGGATTAGGATCAGTATATAGAGCTAGTGTTTTCTTTAAAGAAAACAAATATAAAACTCAAACGGCAACACTTTCAGCTCCTCCAGATGACCCTCCTAAAAATCATATTAATTCAAAATCACTTAAATATCAAAGTAATATGCAATTACCACCAGACCCTTCAACTCCAATTGATGCAGTTAACCAAGAGAATAAAAAAAGAATAATGTTAATGTATCCTTATGATATTACTAGAAAAAATAATTGGTTTGATGGACAAAAACATGAAATTTCACCAGATAATGTATGGAGAATTAATGTATTACCTGGAGAATTCTTTATAATGGAATATTATGATTTAAAGAAATTTGGTAATATGAGAGTTTTATTAACTAAGATAGATGGAAAGTATTATCATGTTCCTTTAGATAATTATGAAATATTTGAAAATTTCTTTTACGAAAATATAGGTAATTTTGATGTTTTAACACCTTCTCATTTACCAGAAGAAGATATAGAACTATCTGAAAATTTAGAATCAGAGTATTTATTTTCAGAGTTAGTAAGTGAAGTTCAACAATCTTCAATTGTTAAATATAGAAGTCCTGTTTTAAAATTTAAAAAATATATGTTTTATAACAAAGTAAATGATTATATAAATTTAAGTGGTGGTATTTTTAGTAATTTAGAACAATTTGATCCTGATACATTTGAAATGAAACATTTCTTTAGACGTGATTATGGATTGTTATGGTTAAATAGTAGAGTTAGTCAATATATAAATGGTTCTGACGATGTACAATCAGTTAGAATTAGAACTAATTTTAGTAGAAAAAATGATACTTTCTCTAGTTATTATATTAATTCTGATGGAGATATTTGTTTGTTGAGACAAACTAGAATCCCAGGAATTCATGAATATAATGTAACTTATTCAAATTGTCCAGATAATCGATTATATGAAAAGATTAATAATACAGAAGGAATTGAAGCAGCATCATCAGAAGATGTTCTAAAAACTTTTTCAGATATTGGAATGGGAAAGGTAGATTCAATTTTCTATGATAAATTAGGAAGACCTAGAAAAATATCTGGTAAAAAAGATGATGATAAAAGATTTTAGTTTATTGTTTCTAAAAAATAGATAGCGATTTTCAGATTATCGTTACCTATTTTTTTATATAAAAAATAACTCAAAGGTTATTAATATTTTCTTTTCTTTATAAAATATCTAACTGTATAATATAAGAAGATTGCCATTACAATGACATATATCCAAACTAAGATTAGGTATAAGTTTCCTTTAGCATAATTATTAATAATATCTGGAATATTTTCAGGAAAGTATTTTGCTAGAAAAGCTTTAACTTCAATGAAAGTATTATACTTAATAAAAGTTAGAATTCTTAAAGTTATATCAACGATTGCAACAAAGTAAACTGTATTATAAAGACTCCTAAAAAAGCAAATTACAACTACTAATAAGATAATAAAAATTACTGCATCCACACATCCCACTTCCTATCATTTATAATTTTATCAAAATAAATTTAATATTGCAATAAAAATTTTAAAAATTTACTTTACTTTACAAATTTGATATTATATAATAGATATATAATAAAGGAGGATAAAAAGATGAGTAGAGAATTTAAACAAACATTTTTCACAAGCTTAATGGCAGTTTTATTGGTGGTTTCTAATTTACTATGTTTAAAATTAACAAGTTTATTAGATTTAACGGTGGCGGTATCAGTGTTTGTATATCCATTTACATTCTTATGTACACTTTTAATAATTAATTTAGGTGGTAAAAAGGCAGCTTATAGATCTGTTATAATAGCATCACTTATTCAAGTATTTATTACTATTAGTTATTATCTAGCTGTTAAACTTGGTGTTCAAACTCAAATACCAGACATGGCTTCAGAGATAAATGCAGTATTTAAAGTAAATGAACTTAATATATTTGCTTCTATAATTTCATTTATAACATCTAACTGTGTTTTAATCTATATTTATGATTCTTTCAAACGATATGGAAAAGAATTATTCGGTATAGCTTTAGGTTTACTAGCAGCTTTATTCTTAAATGTTATTATTTACCAACTAATTAACTTACAAAGCTCTGATATAATGTTTGTTGTTAATACCTTATTAAGCAACATAATAGTTTCTTTAGTAATGCTAATTATTATAACAGTTATTTTCTATTTATTAAAAGAACCAGATCGTGAAACAGTTGAAATAACTAACATGAATATCGATATTAATAAATATAAAAGCTCTGATTTAGCAATTGAAGATGTAATGTTTGATAAAAAGGTAGAAGAAACTAAAAAGACTACTACTAAAAAAACAAAATCTAAAAATCAACGTGGAAGTAATTATAGAAATGCTTCTAAGAATGGTAATACTGCTAAGAGAAAGCCAAATAGAAAAAATTCTAAAAGTAGTCAAAAGAACGTAAAAAGTGAAAGATAATTAGTAAAAAATAGTAAAAAGTATTGATTTCAAAAAAAAAATATGGTAAGTTGTATATGTAAGCATAATTTGCTTAAATATAAATCAATAATAAAGGAGGAAAAACATAATGAAAAAAGTTGATTTAGTTGAAGAAGTTGCTTCAAAAGCAGGATTAACTAAAGCTGATGCTTTAAGAGCAATCGATGCTACATTTGAGGCAATTACAGGAGCATTAAAGAAAGGTGACAAGATTACATTAATCGGTTTTGGAACTTTCGGTGTTTCTAAGAGAGAAGCTCGTACAGGACGTAACCCTCAAACAGGAGCAAAAGTTGAGATACCTGCACGCAATGCTGTAACATTTAAAGCTGGAACTCAATTAAAACAAACAATTAACTAAAAAGTGTAAAAGCTTTTTAGTTTTTTTGACTAACTCTTTATAGAAAGGATTGAATATGAAAGAAATAGCATTAGAATTTATTAATATAATTGAAGATTCGGGATATCAAGCTTATATAGTTGGTGGTTTTGTTCGAGATTATTTAATGGGAGTTTTATCTAAAGATATTGATGTAACAACATCAGCAACTCCAAAAGAATTAAAAAAGATTTTTTCAATGGTTAAATTTGATAAGACTATAAATGATAAAGATAATTATGGTTCAGTACGTATAGAATATAAAAATTTCATTTTTGAAGTAACTACTTTCCGTGAAGAATTATCTTATCTTGATAATAGACATCCGTCAAGTATTAGATATGTAACTGATTTAAAAACTGATCTTAAAAGACGTGATTTCACGATAAATGCTATTTGTATGGATAAAAATGGAAAAATAATTGATCCTTTAAATGGACAAGCTGATTTAAAAGCAAAAGTAATTAAGACTATAAATAAAAGTGATAAGAGTTTTTCAGATGATGCTTTAAGAATACTTAGAGCAGTTAGATTTGCAACAACTCTAGATTTTAGTTTATCTGATGATATTAAAATTTCTATTGAAAAATATAAAAATTTATTAAAAAATATTTCTTATGAAAGAAAAAAAATAGAACTTGATAAAATATTTACTAGTATTAAAGCTAAAGAAGGAATAGAACTTATTAAAAATTTAAATTTAGCTCAAGACTTAGATTTAGAAAATTTAGATAGAATTAAGGATTATACAGATTTAATTGGAATTTGGTCTATGATAAATTCTAGTTATTATAAGTTTACAAAACATGAAAAAGAGTTAATCAAAAAAGTTAATATAGTTTATTATTTGAATAATTTAGATGAATTAATTTTGTATAAATATGGTTTATATGTAAATACTTTGGCTGGTATTAATAAAGGACTTACGAAAAGAGAAATAACGGAAGCTTATGATAAACTTCCTATTAAGGCAAAAAGCGATATTCAAATTGAGGCCCAAGATATTTGTAAAGTTTTAAGGCATGAACCCGATTCTTTCTTGAATGAAATTTATAAGGATTTAGAAAATGAAATATTAAAAGGTAATCTTTTAAATAAAAAAGAAGATATTTTAAAATATATTGAAACAAAATATCAAAAGGTTATTTAAAAAAAGATAAAAATATGATAAGATTATAAGAGGATAAAGAGGTGTTTATGAATAAAAATGTATGTATTTTAGAAATAATAGGTTTAATCATCTTAATTATTATACCTCCAGCCTTAAGAATTTTTGTTCCTAAAGAAAAAGAAAACGAGGAAGAGGAAGTTAAATTAGTTATAAAGGCTTTAAATTGTGATGGTAAGGATTTTATTACAAGAACTAGTTATGAAAATGATAAAGTTAAAATGATTGTTATGAAAAAAAATGCAACTAGTACTACGGAAACTAATCCAAGTGAAAATACAAATACTGGAGAAGAAAACACTCAAGATAATTCAGATGAAAATCAAACTCCAGAAGAAGGAGATACTAATACTGATAATTCAACTGATAATTCAAATACAGAAGGAAGTACTACTACTCCAGGAGAAGAAAACACTACTAATCCTGAAGAAAAAGATCCTAATGCTAATGACCAAAATGGATTTGAAGCTGTTTTCACTAGATTGTCTGAAGATAGTAGAGTTGCTAGAAATGATTTAAATGATGGAGTTGTTTTAACACTTGATTTTTCAATTACTTCAGCTTCGGATTTAAACGTTGGAGATTTAGTTAAACCTATCAATGATCAAAAGATTTACTATGAAGATCTTGGACTTATTTGTAGTATCATTGAATAATTGTACTTATTATAAAAATAATAAAAGTTATGAAGATAAGAGTTATAGTTAAATTCTTATCTTTTTTTATAATTAAAGATAAATTACTTTTAATATTATAATATGAAAAAAGTAAGAGAAAGTAAAAACAAAATAAATAATTGAGTGAAAAAATTATTTCAATTCTTTCAATAAAGCCAATTAAATTAACTTTTTTAAATATAGTTATAAATGGATATTTATATAATGAAGTAAGAGTTGTTCCTAAAATACTAATAATAACTATGTAAGTAATTATTTGATAAAAACTACTAAAAGCTAAATCATAGAATTTAAATTTAGTATTAGTTGTAGGATAAATTAAAAAATAAGGATAAATTATAAGTATAGAATAATAAATACTTTCTAAAAATAAATTATTAGAAAAAAATATTGTAGTTGTGATATTATTTCCATCGAGGTATAGAAGATTAGTTAGAAATCCTAATATAAAGAAAAAAATAATAAAATATAAAGCTAGAAGAAGTACCTTAATAATTGTGTGATAACCTTTATTACCGAGTATAAATATTGTTATAATTAAAGTTAAACTAATACTAATTGTAGAATATTCTCTTAAAATATTATCACTTATGTAATAAGTTATTTTATTTAAATAAATAGGTAAAAATAAAAGTGAAAAAATAGTTAAAATAATTTTAACAATTTTAAATTGATATATTTTAGTTTTTTCAAATAACATAATAAATAAATAAGCAATTAAACTTCCGATTAAAATCGTGCTAATATTTAAATAATTAATATTTAATAAAAATAGGGCAAGGGTTAATATAAAGAAAGCTAATCTGTTTTCTACTTTTTTAATTTTCATAAGTACCTCTTATTGTATTATTAATTGTTATTTTCTTTTTAGTAAGTTTATTTAATTTATTTTTTAAATTATCATTAAATATTTTATTAATTTCATCTTTACTATAGTTACAGTCATTTGTTATTACTTTAATTTCATTAGCAACAAGTATTTCTTTATTCAAAGTAGTAGTTATTCCTTTTAGAATATTTAAATATAAATATTTATTAGTTTGATTAGAACAACTAAAACTTAATTTATAAGTATCTATATTATTTAAATAATAATTAATATAGATTACATCATCACTTTTAATATCTTTATATTTATTATTTTTATATTCTTTTAAACCATTTAAAGTAATTGTTTCTTTGATATTAATTGCTGGTATGTAAATAGATTTTTTATCATAATAGTTCTTAATAACATCATACATGGTTGTATAAATAGTTTTACTGGTTTCTCTTTTATTATTTTTTACTAATTCATTTATTTCTTGAAATTTCATTTTTTCTAATGTTTTATTAATATCATTTGTATTTATAACTAAAAAATCTTCTCTTGTTTCATTGTTATTTAGAAAAAAATTAATTATTTCTTCTAATTCTTTATCCTTAATACTATCATTTAGTAATAGTAAATCAAGATGGGATAGATATATTTTTTTATTTAAAGCAAGACTTAAGTTATCTATAATTTGATTTAAAGAAGTACCTTCTACTTGATAAACTTCAATTTCTGGCATTAAGGATTCTTCATCTAACATTTGAACTGTTCCAGCATATATTTTATAAGTATTATCAACTTTTTCTATTCCTAAAGCATTTATAATAGCTAAATCATTTAATTCAATATAGGAGTCACATCCTGTAATAAAAATTAGAATAAAGATAATTATTATTTTTTTCATTTAATTTCCCCTCACTTTATTATTGCTTAAGATTGGATTTCGAAGTTTAGCACCTTTAGTATTAACTTTAACAAAGCCATCTTTTTGTTCATTTAAATTAATTGGTGCAAATGGATAGAGATAATCTTTATCTTCACTTTTAGTATCCGATAAATTAATAAGTATTAAAATAACACCTAAAAATATTCCATAAAATCCAAATATACTAGCTAGAATTATGACAAGAAAACGATACCATCTAATAGAATTAATGGCTTCAATTGATTGAATTAATAATCCACTTATGGCACTTATTGCAACAACAATTATCATAATAGGAGAAACAATACCAGCAACAACAGCCGCATCTCCTAGAACCAAACCTCCAAGAATTGAAATTGCAGTTCCCATTGAAGATGGAATTCTAATATCACTTTCTCTTAAAATTTCAAAGGCAATTATCATCAAAATCGCTTCAACAAAAGCTGGAAAAGGAACTGACATTCTTTGACTTTGAAAAGAAAGAAGTAAATTAATTGGCATACTATCTGGATTATGAGTTGTTAAAGCAACGTATAAAGCTGGTAAGAAAATAGCTATGATAAAAGCTAGTAATCTTATTAATCTAATAAAGGTTACATTAAGAGGTTTTTGATAATAATCATCACTTGTATGAAAGAAATCAATAAAGAAAGTAGGAACAATTAAAACCTCTGGACTATTGTCTGCAATTATTAAGACTTTTCCTTCTAATAAAGCTTCACTTGCAAGATCTGGTCGTTCAGTTCCTTTAAGAGTTGGAAATAAACTTTTTGATTCATTTAAATATGTTTTTAGATAATTATTATCGATTATACCGTCTATATTAATTTTATCTAATTTTTTTACAATTTTATTTACTAAATCCATTTTACAAATACCATTTATATATAAAACTCCAATTTTAGTTTTAGTATGAACTCCTAATTCTTTTGTTTTAATATGTAAATTTATATCTTTAATTCGTCTTCTAATTAATCCAAGATTAGTATTATAATGTTCTATAAAAGCATCTTTTGGTCCCATTATGCTTTTTTCATAATCAGCTTCAGCAACTCCTCTTGTAAGATCACGTCTAGTTTCTATAGCTAAAATATATTTATTATTAATAATTAAAATAGTATATCCATTCAAAAGTTTATTTTTTAATTTTTCATAATTTGTTAATTCTTCGGTTGTAGTAGCAGGTAAAAAATTAAGTAAAAAATCTTTAAGATTATCACTTTCTAAGTTTTCTAAAATGCTTATTCTTTTTAAAATGAAATTGTTAATATCTTCAGAACTGGTAATTGTTTCTATATTGATAGTATTTATTAAATTATTTCCAATTTTTATTTCTTTATAAATATAATCATCAGCATTATTGGATTCTTTTTTTATTTTTTCAAGATAAGTCATATAATCACCACTTTTTATTAGTATTTACATATTTGACTTTTTAATACATAATCCAAAAGTTAAAAGTATTGATATTTAATTATAATTTGTGTATAATATACTTTAAAGGTGAGTCATATTTACTTATATGATTGTGATAGGTATGCGAGTAAAAGTTTTAAAATTTGATGATTTAGGTAATGTAATAGGAAAAATAAATGATAAGGTTTGTTTTATAGAAAAAGGTTTACCTAATGAAGAATTAGAAATTGAAATTATTAAAGATAAAAAAGATTATTCTAAGGCTGTTATTAAAAATATTGTTAAAAAAAATTCTAATCGAATAGAACCTATTTGCAAATATTATGATAAATGTTCAGGATGTAATTTAGAGCATGCTTCTTTAAAATTAGAACAAGAATTTAAAATTAATAAAGCCATTGATTATTTTGAAATATCTCCAAAGTATTATGAAACAATTGATTATAATTATCGTAATAAAGTAAGTCTTCATGTTAAAGAAGGAAATGTTGGTTATTATAAAGAAAAAACACATGATTTAATAGAAATAAATTATTGTCATCTTTTAAGTAATAAGATAAATTTAGTTATAGAATTATTTAATAAGTATAAAGATAAAAAATTTAATGGAGAAATTTTAATAAGAGAGAATTCTAAAGAAACAATGGTATCTATTATAGGAGAATATCAATTTTTAGATATATTAAAAGAAAGTAGCATTATTACTAATTTAATTTCTAATGGTAAAGTTATAAAAGGTAATGATTACTTTATTGAAAGTATAAATGAATATAAATTTAAAGTTAATTATAATTCTTTTTTTCAAGTAAATAGACTAGGTTTAGAAAAGATTATTAGTATTTTAAAGGATTTCTTAAAAGATAAAAATTTAAATACTATATTAGATCTTTATAGTGGTACTTCTGTTTTAGGAATAATCATGCATGAATATGCTAAAAAAGTTATTAGTATTGAAGAAAATAAATATGCAACTGAAGATGCTAAATTAAATATAAAACTTAATAAAATAGATAATTTAGAGGTAATAAATAAAAAAGTTGAAGATTGTATAGATAATTTTCAAGATATAGATTTAGTTTTGGTAGATCCAGCAAGAAGAGGATTGGATATTAAAAGTATAAATTATTTAAATAAGCTTAAATCAAAATATTTAATTTATATTTCATGTGAAATGATATCTTTAAAAAGAGATTTAGCATTTCTTAGAGAAACTTATGAGATTAAAGAACTATACTTAGTTAATATGTTTCCAAGAACTAATAAAGTAGAAACAATTTGTATTTTAGAAAGGATAGATTAAGATGTTAGACATAAGTAAAGATAAATATATAATAGTTGAAATAATACCAACAAATGCAGATAGTAAAAAAGGAGAAATTATTCAAATTCAAGCTTTAATGATAGATGGATTAAAGTTACTTAAGAGATTTGATTATCGAATTAATTTAGATTTAATTGATATTCCTGATTTAAGAAATATGTTATCTTATGATATAGATAGTTTTACTTATAAAGATAATTCTAAAGATATATTAAATGATTTTAAAATTTTTATAGAAGATTATCCTTTATTAATAATAGATAATAATTATACAAGAGATTATTTAAAGAAAATAAAAAATAAAAAAGAATCTATATTTAATTATTTAAATATGGAAATGAGTGATGATGTATTTGATAAATTAATAGATAAATATAAGTTAGTACCTAGTAATCATTTAGTAGATTTATTATATGAAGGATTAATTCAAGAAGTAAATTAATTAAAAGTTTAAATTTTGAAATTATACTAATAGAAATATTAGTTTTTTCTTTATATTTTTAAATAAATTTAGTATAATTATTAAGGTGAATTATGAAAAGAAATAATATTATTAAAAAAGGTATTATAAGTATTTTAATATTTATTATATTTGTTGCTATAGTTTTTTATTTTATTTTTAGAAATAATGATTATCAAGAAATATATTTAATATTTAAAAATAGTAAGAAAATATATTTATTAATTGCAATTTTATGTATGTCTTGTTTTAGTATTTGTGAGGCTTTAAATTTAAAAAAAGCTCTTAATCTATGTGGAAGTAAAGTAAGGTTTAAAAGTACTTATAAATATGCAATTTCTGGTTTTTTTGCATCATCAATTACACCAGGTTCTAGTGGAGGGGATCCGATGCAAATATATTTGATGACTAAAGATAAAATACCAGTTAGTCATTCAGCTATTACTTTACTTACTAAACTGTTATGCTTTGAAGCTGTTACAGTTATAATAGGAGCAGTTAGTTATTTTAGTAAGCCTAGTTTATTTTCTAAAATAGGTAATATAAAATATATAGTTTATCTTGGAATATTTTTAAATGGTTTGGTTTTAACTTTATATATATTAGTAATATTTTATAATAAAATAGTTACATATTTAGTTAAATTATTAGAAAAAATTTTATATAAAATAAAGTATAAAAAAACAGATATTTTAATCGAAAAAATAAATACTCAAGTTATAGAATATGGAAGAGTTGCTAAGACTTTAAGAAAGAATAAGTTAATATTTATAGAAATGTTATTAATAACTTTAATCCAAATGATTTTATATTATAGTATTCCTTATTTAGTTTATTTAGCTTTTGGATTAAGAGAAGTAAATTTAATTACGTTTATAATAGTTCAATCAGTTTTATTTATTTCAGTTTCAGCTTTACCTTTTCCAGGTGCAGTTGGAATAAGTGAAGGAACTTTTATGTATTTATATAAGAATATATATGGAACTAAATTACTTGGAAGTGCTATGATAATTACTAGGTTTATTAATTTTTATATATTTGTTTTGTATTCTAGTATTATTACTTTTATTGTAATATTAAAAGAGAATTGGAGGAAGAAATGAAAGTATTATTTGCAACTAAAAATCTTGCTAAGATAAAGCATTATAAAGAATTATTAGAAAGACAAGGTCTTGAAGTTTTAACAGTTGGAGATTTAGATTTTGATTTGGAGATTGATGAAATTGGAAGTAATGAGATAGAAAATGCTAAGATAAAAGCAAAAGCATATTACGAAAAAACTTTAATTCCAACGATTGGAATTGATGATGCTTTACATATAGAAGGGATTCCTGAGGATTTGGAACCGAAAACTCATGTTCGAAGAGTAGGTGGAAGAGAATTAAATGATTCTGAAATGATTGAATATTATACAAATTTAATTCACAAGTATGGTGGAAAACTTAAAGCTTGTTGGTTATATGGAATTGCTTTATATCAAGATACAGGAGTTAAAACATATAATTATAGTAAAGGTGATTTCTATTTAGTGGATAAAGTTTGTTCTAAAATAAATCCAGGGTATCCACTTGATTCAATTACTTTTCTTCCAAAGGATAATAAATATTTAGTTGAAATGGATGATGATATTGATAAATCATCAGATGATGTCGTGGAATTTATAATAAAAAATATAAAATAAATGTTTAAAATGGCAAAAAATGTTTGCATTTTTAGTAAAAATATGGTATATTCTTTAATGTGATTCGCTGCA
>CANRCN010000036.1 GCA_947629135.1 uncultured Bacilli bacterium
ATTGCATCTTTTATTGCTTTCGTTTTTTCTGGTGTTAATTTAGGTTTATCTTGTGGTTTTACTTTTTCTTCAGGTTCAGGAACTGGAGCTACTCTATCTTGATTATTTGACTCTTTATTTGAAGCATTTTCTAGTTCAAAATACAAGTTTACATCTTCTTTAGTTACACCTAAACTTTTTAAGTTAGCTCTTGCTCCTTCTGAACTTGTTATATAAGTAAAATCACCTGATTCAGCATATCTTTTTAATGAATTTGCTCCTTTATTATCCTTATATTTTCTGTTATATGCTTCAATTGCATCTTTTATTGCTTTCGTTTTTTCTGGTGTTAATTTAGGTTTATCTTGTGGTTTTACTTTTTCTTCAGGTTCTGGAACTGGAGTTACTCTATCTTGAATATTTGACTCTTCACCAATAATTCTTCCTTCAGATACTTCTTTTAATCTTGCAAGTTCACTACTAACTTCTCTTGCTGTTTCATAAGCTCTATCTCTTGTTTTCATTATATCATTATTGTAATCTATATTAGCTTTTGAATTAAGAGCTCGTTCAAATGTAGCATCTCTTACCTTATCTGCTCGATCAGCACGTTCTATTTTTTCTGATAAATCATTTATCTCTTTTCTTGTTAATACTTCTTGAGGATTTGAAATACTTTCTTCTATTTTCTTTCTTATATATGAAGGTATTCGATTATATTCTTCCTCTCCCATCATTTCAGATGGTTTAATTTTTGGTTTTTCAATTTCTTTATTGTTAATTTCACCATTAGAATTACTTTCTAGTTCAAAATACAAATTTACATCTTCCTGAGTTACACCTAAATTTTTTAGTTTGGCTCTTGCTCCTTCTGAACTTGTTATATAAGTAAAATCACCTGTTTCAGCATATTTTCGCAATTGATATTCTCCTTTATTATCGTTATATTTTCTGTTATGTGCATCAATTGCTTCTTTTATTGCTATTATTTTTTCTTGTGATAACTTATAAGTTTTTGATACTTTTGCTTTTGCAGTTGGTTTTGCTTCCTGTTCTGAACTGTTAGGAACATCAACTGATTTCTCACTTAATGTATCAATTGATTCTTCAACTATAACAGCAGGAGCGGCTTTAACTGGTTCTGTTTTTTCTTGCAATTGTTGGCTTACTTCTGCAGGAGTTGATCTTGTAACTTTTTCTTCTGGAGCTGCTTTTACTTCAGGTTTTTGTGATTCATCTGGTTCAGTTTCACTTAATATTTCAGCTTCTTCTTCAGCATTTGCTGCTGATACTGCTTCTACTGGTTCTGTTTTTTCTTGCAATTGTTGGCTTACTTCTGCAGGAGTTGATCTTGTAACTTTTTCTTCTGGAGCTGCTTCTACTTCAGTTTTTTGTGATTCATCTGGTTCAGTCTCACTTAACATTTCAGTTTCTTCTTCAGCATTTGCTGCTGATACTGCTTCTACTGGTTCTGTTTCTTCTTGCAATTGTTGGCTTACTTCTGCAGGAGTCGAGTTTGTAACTTTTTCTTCTGGAGCTGCTTTTACCTCAGTTTTTTGTGATTCATCTGGTTCAGTCTCACTTAACATTTCAGTTTCTTCTCCAACTTTTGATGCTGATACTGCTTCTATTTCTTCTTTTAATTGTTGTCTTAAACCACCTACTTTTTCGTCTGCATGAGTTGCTCTTGTAACTTTTTCTTCTGGGACTGCTTTTACTTCAGGTTTTTGTGATTCATCTGGTTCAGTCTCACTTAACATTTCAGTTTCTTCTCCAACTGTTGATGCTGATACTGCTTCTATTTCTTCTTTTAATTGTTGTATTACACTACCTTCTTTTTCTTTTGCATGAGTTGATCTTGTAACTTTTTCTTCTGGGACTGCTTTTACTTCAGGTTTTTGTGATTCACCTGGTTCAGTCTCACCTAACATTTCAGTTTCTTCTTCAACTGCTGCTGATACTGGTTCTATTTCTTCTTTTAATTGTTGTCTTAAACCGCCTACTTTTTCGTCTGCATGAGGCGATCTTGTTACTTTTTCTGGTGTTGTTTTTACTTCAGGTTTTGATGATTCTGGTGTTTCAGTTTCACTTAATGTTTCAGTTTCTTCTTCAGCCTTTGCTGCTGGTATTGCTTCTACTGGTTCTGTATTATTTTGTTCTGGTTTTAATATAGGTATTTCTACACCATAATTTGCACTTTGTGATTCTGCTTTGGGATTAGTACCATTGGTTGCTGCAACTCCAGTTAATACTGCTTGACTTTGAGCAGAAGCTGCATGAGCAACTACTTCACTTGAGGCTTCTGCTGCTATAGCTTCAGACTCTGCCTCAATTCTTGCACCTTCTGAATTTGGACCTGCTACTGTTAAAGTAGTTTGCTCTCCAGATGGTGTTTCTATAACTATCGCTTCAGAGGCCTCTGGCAATACAGATGGTTCACTTACAGGAGCAAGGCTTTCTTGAACATCTGTATTTGGAGTTTCATTAATATTACTTTCAGAATTTCCTGATTTTCCCTTAAACATTTCTATAAAACGATCTACGGCATAACGTCCCCAACCACCATAGTCAATTTCACCATTTTCATTCATATAATCTACGTCTTGAGCAAATGTTTCTATGTCAACAGGAGCAGTTGCCTGCTTATAAGCAGTATGAATATTAAGAGGTGCCAAAATTGCATTTATTAATAAACTTGATTCTGATGATATTTGATAGGTATCACGAACTCCAGCAATATATTTATCATAATCAAAGTCAGTTCCTAGAATAGTTGATTCAACCATTCCTGTTGAAAAGTCTTCAACATTTTCTTGGATACCTTCAAGTGCAGGATCAACAACAAAGTTTTTTAAAATAAATTTTCCTACATTTACAGAAGCTGCATAATCAGAACTAATTTTAAATAAATCATCAACAAAACCATCAATATGTGCCATTCCAGGTATACGTCCTAATACACTTTCAAGTCCTGCTTCAACAACAGCAGTAGAAATTCCAACACTATAGGCATCAAATGCACCATAGCCTGCTCTTCTTAATTCTTTCATTTTGCCACCAGCTGATGAAACAGCCATTGCAATAGTACCAAGTCCACCTACTCCTGTTGTTAAACCAAGAACGATTGTTGGAGCCATTCTACCAACTGAAATTCCTAAATTATTTGCATGAGTCAAACCTTCAGATGTAGCTCCTGCTTGATATAATTGAGAACATATTTCAGCTGCATCTTGACTTAAAGTTCCATCGGTTACCAACAAATCCAAATTAGTAAGTGTATTATTTTTAGATTTTGCCACTAAAGATTGATAATACTGATTATTGTCTGGATCTTCTATTTGTCCTCTTAAAGTTTCAAGATATGTTGTTGCATCATCTTGTGAAACAGGATTACCAGCCTCATCAATATATCCAAGAATCTTGGCAGTTTCCATCATTTCGTAATCTAATTCTGTATAAGAAAAATCATCCGTAAAAAATCCACGGAAAAAATCGGCAAAATCTTCGCCAAATGCACCTACTCCATCTTTAAAACCGTTCCACCAAGTTTCCACTTCTTTTCTACAGTCATCATATGAAGCAACATTTTTTAATCTTGCATGTGCTTCAGCAACTCCAGCTCTATTTCTTAATGTAGCTCTACTAAAAGCTTCAAGAAATTCGTCTCCTCTACCTAAAGAGCGGGCATATTCATAAGCTTTTTGCTCTTCTTCAGTCATATAAATGAATCCAACACTAGTTACATCTGATAATTCTTTCTGAAGATCATTTATCCTTGTACGATTCTCAGGACTGATTGGGATTAAGGTATCAAAATATAAGCCTCTAGCTTCTTGTAAGAATTGAGCATCTCCAAGGCTTTTATAATGCTCATTGTTTTCTCTCATATACATCAAAAATGATAACATATCTATATTTGAATTTGGATTTTCTGAATAAAATTGATCAACAGCATAAAGAACTCCATCATCAATAGTAGTTGTACTTAAATTAAAACCTTGCTTTTCAAGAAATTTAATAAAATCTTGAGTGCCTGTATCTTTTGTTACAGCTCCATTTTCAACAGCTTTAAATGCATATTTACAATCTTTTATTAATATTAAAGCATTAGCAGCACTATTTATTTCATTATTTACTTTAGCTTGTTCTTGTTGCACTTGAGCTAATTTCATACTAGCTATTTCTTGAGATGTTTCAGCATTTTCTAATAAATTATCAAAATAAGCATCTATTTCTTCTATACTATTAAAAACTATTTTTTCTCCCCATATAGTCATATATTCACAACTTGGTTTTTCGGCAAAAGGATCACTGCCATAAAAAGTTTCTTTTGCAGCCTGTCTATCAGTATTTATAGTAGTACTATCATAATTTGCTAATACACTTAGCATTGCTTCTTGCTCTTCATAGAATGATTTAGCTTTACCAAATTTAGCTAAAGAATACTCTAAATACAAGCCATCAAATTCTCCAGTTTCAATATAACTTTCAATTGTATCCATTTCTTCTTCTGGAAAACCAAATTGTTCAAAGTAAGCCTCACTTCCATCTTCATACCGACACATATCAACAATCATATCTAGGGCATAAATATTTAAATCATCTTCTTTTAATAGCTCTTCAATTGCAGCTTTTTGGTCATCATTTAAATCGTATTTTTTAAATTCATCCTCATAAGCTCCTATAATATATTGCAATAATTTTTGAGCAAATTCAGGATCATTTAGCTCTTCTTCTGTAAATTCTAATCCAGATAAAACTTCATTTGAAAAAGTTGGCCCATCTGCTAGTAAGCTATCTAAAGATAAATTATCAAATGATAATTCAATTCCCATTTTTTGAGCAGTTCCCATCATACCACTTGTTAATATATCAAGATCATCTAAAGCTGCTTTTATAGAAGTACAAGCAGCAAGTACATCACCCTGTCCATCATATTCTCCGCTTATACCATTAGCTGCTGCAACATCGCCTAATTTACCTTGAAGTGATGAATATGCTGACATAGCTTTAGTTGTTGATGCTCCAAATAATGATGGTAAAAATGTTATATCATTATTTGTAGTCGCCATATTCATCACCTACTTTCTATCTTAATATATTTATTATATCAAAAATTAAGAAAAATGTCTTTATTTTTTATACTTTTTTTTCAATTTTAAAAAAGCTAAGAATTATCTTAACTTTTGTATATAATATATAACATCAAATTATTATTAATTTAACTTTTTTTATTTATTTTTAAATGAATTAGGTAAATTATCTAAAGTCAATTGATTAAAGGTTATTACCTCTATTTTTTTATTTATTTTTTCTGCTAAATCAAATTGAATATGATTAATTATAGGAGCTAAATTATTTTCAATTTCAAAATCATCAGCATCTATTAATGCATCATAATATAATCCAAGAGCAATTGCATCTTTAGGACAAATATAATTATCACTTACTGCTCCATAATAAACATAATTTTCTTCTATATTAGGAAATAACAATATAGGATATGTCTCTTCAATAAATTTTCCTATTTCCTCTAATTCTATAGCTGAAAGCGAATTAATATTCTTTGAAAAATATTGATGAAATTTAGTTAATTGATCTTGATTTAAAGCATCTAAATTAATTTCATTAAGTAAAAAGAAATAATGTGAAATAATTTTATAATTTTGATCCTCTGCGACATTTAACGGCATTATCTTTTTATTTGGTAATTCTTTTTCTACTTGACTTAATCCTAATTCTTCATATATTTTCTTAAAAAATAAATATTTATAATTGTTAATTTCATTCATACTATTCCTCCTTCTTCTGTGCAGCCAGTCTTTCTCTTGTTAAGGCATGATCATAACTACGTCTTGCACTTGCATATTTTAATTGAAGATCTTTTATTAATCCATTATATTCTTGAATTTTGCCATTTACAGTAGAAACTGCTGTTGCTAAACTAGAAATTGCATTTCCAAGTTCTTCACTACTAGATTCAAATTTACCTTGTCCATATGGTGCTCCACCTTCTACATATCCTCCATCCATGCAATCTTGCATTGCTCCATCTAATTCTCCTTTTATTTCAGGAAGCCCACTAGCTAATTGTTCTATTATCGGAAGAGCATCATCATAAACTTTTTTTTCTTTTCTTTTATCTTCTATTTGTCCTAAATATAGTTTCATTTGTCCATGCCAATACGAAGAACTTCCAGAAGACGATACATAAGCCATATTTAATCTCCTTTCAATAACTACTTTAATTTATTCTTAAAAATATATAATTCATTTAACATTTTTCTTTATATTCATTTCCTCTAAAATAGAATCTCTTTCGTTTAATAATTTTTGAATATATTCTTGCTTTTCATTTTCATTAGTTGGAACATCCTTTAATTCAAATTGAACTTTTGGAAAACTATTTTTTCTTATGTTTTTTAACTTTTCAACACTTAAATCATTATATCGTACTACAACTCCCTTTACTTCAAAATTATCTAAAGTTCTCTTAAGAGGAAAAGTAATATTATCAAGTTCAAATTCACGATTATCATACTTTTTATTCCATTCAGCTTCTGTTTCTCCTTCTTGCATATAATATTCATTGAATCTAACTCCAATAACTAAAGCTTTACTATCTTGATAAAAATCATAATTATCTGGTCCATAACTTACTTTAGTATTATCTAAATCCAATCTTTTAGCTATAACTTTAGGATAAGTTTTACTTATAAAATCAATTGTTTCATTATCTAAATCCTGATTATTACTTGCTAATTTTCTCTTTAAAAAATTTAATTCATCTTTCGTTAGTCTTTCAATATATAAATTATTTCTAATATAAAAGTATTTTAAATAATCATGAGCTAAATATTGATAAAAATCCATATCATCTTCTTTTACATTTTCAAAATGATTTCTTGCATTTACCATCATTCTTTCATAAATATTAAGTTCTAATCTTGGAATTAAAAATTTATATAAAAGATTTGAATATAACATATATAATTTTAAATAAGTTTTTTTCTCTAAATCATTAAGATTATTATAATAGGCAGTATTAGGTTCTATTTTAAAGTCATTCATTTCATTACCTCATCATTTTTAGATAATTTCTTAATGCTAAAATTATTATAAATAATAATTGAACAAGGAACTATAAAATCATCTAATTTCTTAGCTAAAAATTTAATTATTAATTCAAGTTCATATAATTTATCATTATATTTTTTATTCCATTCAGATTCAGTTTCAGTTGAATCTTTATAATAATTTCCAAATCTAACTCCAATTATAATATTATTACTAGGTTCATAAAAATTATAACCTTCAGGACCATAATTAATATCAAAAACATCTTCCGTATTTTCTAACATAACTTTTTGATAAGTATTTTCTATGAAAGTTATAGTTTCTTGATCTAATTCATTATTATTAGCTAGTAATTTTTTCTTTAAAAATCCTAATTCTTCCTTAGTTAATCGTTCAATATAAATATTATTTCTAAGATAAAAATATTTTAAATAATTACTACTTAATCTTTGATATAAATCCATATTATCAAAAGGGACTTGATAAAATACATTATCACTATTAAGTAACATATTATCATATTGCTTTAAGTTTAATTTAGGAATTAAATATTTATATAATAAATCATAATAAAGGAGGTATAGTTTTATATATTCTTGTTTTGATTCATTACTTAAATTATTAAAGTATTCTTGGTTAGAATTAGGAAATCTTGTTTCGTAATCATCAATAGTTAGATTAGATATTTCAAATTCTCTTACAGTTTTTATAATTTTTAACTTATTTATTGTATCTTGATCAGTTATTTCTATATACTTAATAGCAGGATCATCATATAAACTTTCAACATCATAACTATCTTCCCATAAATTGTCATCATTTAAGATTTGAAATTTATCATTTTCTTCATCTAATCTAAAATATCTTCCTTCAATAAATTTAAAATATTTATAATCAGTTTCCATTTTTACCTCCTTTATAATTATATTCTAAAATTCCGTATGGTCTAGGAACTAATTTTTGATATAAAACTTGAATAGCATCAGCTAAACCTTTAATATCATAATTAATTTTTTCTCTTAAAGCTTCATTTCTAGCAATTTCATAGTAAGAATGAGTTAAATCCTCTTTAGCATAGAATGATGCTAAAGTATGGAATTGTAATTCAAAGCGAAGTCCATTTGGAGTTATTATACTTACATTTATACCTTGATATTTTTGTTTACCCCAATTATTACTTACTTCATCAATTATATAACCTTCTGCTGCAAGTCCATCAAGTGTTTCATCTACTATATTAGCATAATTAAAGTCATCAATCAAGAGTGTATAACGAACACTATCACCAATTTCACTAGCATATTGCTCCATACTTTTACCTGATGTTTTAGATTTATCATAGATTTTTGCAGCTAATCTTTCTTCATTTTTTAATTTATGATCAAGTCCAATTAAAACTTTGAAGTTTCTTACTTCTTTTTTATTAACTCTTTCTACTAAATCTTCGAATTTAATATCCGCAAGACTAGCATCTTCATATTTTCTAAGAACTTCAGTTATAGCTGGTTCACTTTCACGTGCTCTTTCACATATATCGTGAGCTAAAGCTTTGGCAGTAGCCATTCTTCCATCATCAACTGTCTCATCCTTTTTTAATTGTCCCATAGTTTTTACATCCATACCATAATCTTCGGCAACTTTTTTAAGTTTATAGAGTTTAATATTTAACTCAGCAATTGTTGTTTTATTTATTTTGCCTAATATAGTCTCCATTTTCTTAATTTCTTCATCTGATATCATTGTCATATTAGATTTCTCAGATTCTAATGTTTCAATTGCGATGCTCTTGTAAATTTCTTTTTTTAAAGCTGGATCTGTAACCATATCTATGTATTTTAATTGAAGTTCACTAGGTAAAGCTTCTTTTATAATTAAATCTATTATTTTTGGATTTTTAGCTTGTGCTAATACACGTTCAACAACATCAGTACTTTCTTGTTTTAAGAAGTATAAAGTATCCTTAAACTTAGGAAAAACATAAATAGCTGCTAATTTAGCATCAATTGAAGATAAACTTTTAGCTATTTCAACTCTTTGACTTACAGTTGTACTTTGTTGCATTTTAATTAATTTAGCCCTATCTTCTTCATCAACTACAAACTTATTAGTAGATATTATTTCGTCAATTCGCTCTTCATAGATAGAGACATCTTCATCTAAACTTAATCTACATTTAACAAAAAGTTTTTTACCCATATTAGTATCCTTTAAGGTTACACTTTTTATTTCTAGGCTACTCCCATGAGCTAACAAAAATTCATATTCAGTGTCATAAAATTTAGATATTTGATTGATATAAGCACCCTTCGAACCTTTTGGAGCCTCAATTTCTAACATAATAGGACGATCATAAAGAGAAGCATTATATATAAATGATGTACTCATATAACCAAGATCTGTAATCTTCTTACCTACTAAAGTTTTTAAAACTGCTCTAACTTTATATAAATTGTCTGTATCAATCCCTTCAAATAATTTACTACAAATTACATTTTCAGAAAAGGCTTTTACATCAACACCTCTGTATAAAATGGTATCTCTATCTAATCCTCCAAATTTTTCAATTGCTGAATCAATTAAAGCAATTCTCCAAAGCATATTAGCTTTTGAAATTTGTTCTCCATTTTCATTATAAAACTTCGTATCGGTTTTTCTTAAATAATCTTGAATACTTTCAGTTCCGTGATAGCTATATGTAATAATTGCTCTAATTTCATTTGGAGTTAAACTTGATAGCCATTTACCTACTATAGTAGTTTTTAAGAAGGTTCTAATTTCTTCAATAGTTTGATAACCAGCAGGGACATTTTTTAAGGCTATAGAAATTCTTGGTTCGTCTAATAAGGCTTGATTAAAATCATCACCTCCATCTCCATAATAATCATTTATCAACCTTGGAGCATATTTTTTAGAATCTCCATCAAATCTATAAAAACTAGTAGACTCTGAATCATTAATAGTAGCTCTTGGAGAAATACTTTCCAAACCTTTTTCATTAACATCTGTTATTAATTCAGTAACATTTGCTTGCTCAGTATTGCTAGTCTCATTAATACTAATGGCATACATTTTAAAATTATTATTAACAAAGTCATCTAACCTAACTTTATATTCTTTTCCCCAACTTGCAATATATACATAATCATCATCTATTCCAGTTACGAAAACAGCATGTGAATTTTCTAAAGCAACGGTTTCATTAGATCCATCAGTCTTTAAATATTTAAAATTAATATCATTATATACTTTATACATGGATATATTAATAAAATCGCCTTGACTTATATGTGTAAAGATAAATTCTTTAATTTTTTCTATATCTTCAAAACCAGTTAAATTATAAGATTTTCTAGCCGAAATCATATCATTACTATTAAAAGTAATATTACTATTTTTATATTTAAAGAAAGCATTAATAGCAGCAGTATTTATTCCTTTTTCATATGTATCTAAGTATATTTGATTAGAATTATCAATCTCACTTAAATTTTCATAATTTTTACTTACACTTAAAGTTCCATTTTCTCTGAATGTAAAAAATTCTTTTCCATCTGTTCTATATAAATTACTATTAATAAATATATACATATCAAGTAATAATTCATTGGTATTAAAATTTTTTACTCCATTATTATCAATTGTCATATCATAACCAAATATTTGCTTAAACTTACTTGGATTATTCCAAAATTTAGCAAAAATTGCATTAATAATAGCAGCATAAGTACAAACACCATCTTTTGATTCAATGGAATTAAGGATTTTTCTTTGGTCTATTTCACTCTCTACTCCCATTGATTTTAATTTAGTTTGAAGTCTCTTATATTCTTCTGTAACTGTTACCTTGGTATCAAAAATTGTTTCTATTATTTCTTTGGCCTTCTCAGGTGAATTAACAGTACTTTGAACAAATTCAGAAATCAAAGCATATCCAATTTTTGGACTTGCTTTACTACCACTCTTTATATGAGTTAGATGTCTTTCAAACCATTCATCAGTATAAATAGATTTAGTTTTTAAAAATTCTCTATATTCATCTAAATGTTCATATATATAACTAGGATCGTTAACTTCATAAGTAAATGATCGCTGAAAAACACTTTGATATACTCCATATTTTGTGTCAATAAAACCTTCATGATTTTTAAATATAGTTCTTATAAAATTGCAATGTGTTAAAATAAAGTTCCTTAATTTGCTAACAAAATTTCTATTATACCTTAATGTATTATTTTTTTGCATATCAAGAATTGTATTTCTTATATCTTGTTCAGTTAAGCCTAAACTTTCTGCAATTCTTGCTCTTTCTTCTTCGTTTTGAATAGTTTCTAAAATTATAATTTGCTCTTCTCTAGATAATGATTTCATATAATTTTCTTTATAACTTACATCATCTATATAAGTTAAAGCAAGTATAATTAAAGAATTATCATTTGAATGTTCAACCAAATATTTTCTTTCTTCAAGATTTAATTGTTGAATACCATTTTCTTTATCTAAAATATTATTAAAACCTTCAATTATTTTAACTTTTTCATCATTTGTAAAAATCGATTTATATCTACCATTTAATTCTTCTATTTGCATTTTTACTGGCAATTTTTGATATTCACTTAGACGAAGTTCTTGAGGTAATGTTACAATAACATTAATTTGCCATCGATTTAATGAATGAAGATATTTTAATTTTAATTCAATATCAGAAAATCTTTTTATAAGTTCAGCTTTATTAAAACCATTTTTCAAAAGATGTAAGCCCTTTGCTTTATAACTATCATCATCCATGCTCGATAAAACACTTAAAATTTCATGTTCATCTGAAAGATATTTTAAAGCTTCATATTTTTCCTGATCAGTTGGTAATTTTATAATAATCTCTTCTCTATACGATTGTTCTTCTATCTCAGTAATGTATTTCATTGCTACTTCTGCTGGCAAATAATGGGAAATAGTATATCTTTTATTTTTCTCATTAGTTATATATTCTAAAATTTCTTCTAATAAAGTTGGATTAGAAAAATCTATTACTTTTATAATTGCTGTTAAAGTTTCAAAAGTAGAAATAGAAGCTTTTTGTAACTCTTGATTAGACAATGTATGAAATAAATCTATTCTTACATTATCATCAGTTGCATCTACCATTTGTTCTAAAATATTAATATCTTTGGAAGTAGCATTTAAATTATGTTCTTGGATTAATTCTCTAACTCTAGTTTTAGCTTCTTCAGTTATTTCATTAGTATCTATAGTAGTTAAATTAGCTTGTTCAGAAGATTCTTGAATAGTTTCAGAAGCTGTACTAGTTTCATTTTCTGACTTATTATCAGAAGATACCTCTTCTAGACTTCCATCTAACTGACTAACATCAGTTTTTCTTTCTGTCTCAATTTCTGCTACATATTTTTGCTCTCGTCCAACATCATATATAATCGTAGTATCTTTATCTTTTAGTGGATTATAATGTGAAACTTCAATAGCATATCCAACATCATTAGCAGGGTTTGAAATATTTTCAAAAACATGTTCAGGAATCTCAGCTATTAAAGGACTAATTTTATCATTAGACATAGTTGGTATTGTTGAATCAAATACATAATATTTTCCGTCATGTTCAACTAAATTAAATGCATGATACTCATCATTTCCATTTTGTGTGATTGGTACCATTTTATAAACTGATTTATATCCATATTTCATTAATAAATTCTGAGATAACATAGCCCTTTCAACACACATAGCAGCATTTTTACCTTTTAAATCTGAAACTTTGCCAATTTCTGCTATACCATTTGAAATATCTTCATCACTAGAATAAAAACTTAACCTTTCACTAATATTACTATAATCTCCAAAATATTCTTGTACAGTTGCAAATACCATTTCACAGAATTCTTCGAAAGTATAGCTTCTTTTTGATTGTAATTTTTGTTCTAGCATATTATAAGCATCTGATACATCTCCAATAACACAAGGATAACGTTCATAGTCAACATCAGCTACTAATACTTTTTGATCAACAAATAAATCACTATAAGAAGAAGCCAACCCACCTTTTGATGTTCCAAATCCAAAATTAGCTCCTATAAATCTCGGCTTTTTAGCTTTCATTCGTTGAACAGCTAATTTTTCTGCAGGAGTTAAAAATTCTTCATTATTAGCAGTATCTGTTGTTGATTGTAATTGTGATCTCTCTTGTCCTTGAACTTCTTGAACATTTTTTGCTTTTGGAGTTTGAATTTGTTCATTTTCTTCTGATGATGTTTCTCTTAAACTTTCTAATCTTTCATCTATGCTTACTCTTTGTTCTTCTGTTACTGGATTTGCCTGTTGTTTATTTGTTTGAGTCTCTGTTTCAGTTAATGATTCAACATTTTCATTTGCAG
>CANRCN010000037.1 GCA_947629135.1 uncultured Bacilli bacterium
TACCAAATCTTGGAACAAAAGTTTATAAGGTAGTATATGTAAATTTTCCACGTAATTTTGTTATATTACCTCCAAGTGAGGCATTAAGTGGAAAGACTTTAGAAATAAAATTTAGTTCTGAAGTTAGTAGAAATGATATAGAAATATTAATAGATGATAATAAATATAATGAATTTATATTAGAAAATAATACTTTAAAAATAGATAATGTTACAGGAAATGTCAAAGTAATTTATAAAAGAAATGCAGCTGAATATTTAAAAAACAAAATAGGAACAGATGGTTTAATTGGGGTAACTAATGATAATGAAAAAGTTACAGAAGAAAGTGAGGATATAAGAGAATATAGGTATTCAGGACTAGATGTTAATAACTATGTTTATTTTAATTGTAAAGATGATATAGATGAACAAAGTGCAGAAAGCTGTGAACTTTGGAGAATAATTGGAGTATTTAAAGATGTAGATGGTACTGAAAAACTTAAAATAGTTCGAGATAAAGAATTAGAGGCTGATGAATTACCATTAGAGTATACAGTGAATGACACAAAATACATTATAAATGATGAATCCAATAAAAGAGTTTATTGGAATTATAATGAAAAATTAGGTTATAGTTCAACTAATGATTGGACAACATCAGGTCTTAAATATTGGCTAAATTCTGAATCTGCTACTGATAACACTAAAGGTTATCTAAAATCATTATCAACGAATGCTCAAGATATGATAGCCGAAACAAAATATTATTTAGGAAATATAAGTATTGCTGATTACTCAACAACAGATAAAAATACAAAAGAGCTTTATGCTGAAGAAAGAGGAAGTGTAAAATGTAGTGATTATTATAGTTGTGAAGCTGGTAAAATCTGGCCAGATAATCAAGCAATTTGGGAGGGAAAAATAGGCTTAATGTACCCAAGTGACTTTGGCTTTTCTATGGATAGTCAATATTGGGAAAGAAAAATAGAATTTATGACTGGTAGTAATCATTTTTCAAGTAGTTGGATGAAATCAATGTCAACTTGGTTTATTAATCCGACAAACTATAGTAACAGAAGTGTTTCATTTTTATCTTCAATTGGAATTAGTTTTTCTTGGGCTAATAGTTATTCGTGGGTAAATCCAACACTTTACTTAAATTCTGATGTTAAATTAATATCAGGTCGAGGAACAAGTTTAGATCCTTATCAATTAGAATTTGAAAAACCAAAAGTTGTAGCTGTGACTGCTATAAAAAATACATTAGGTCAAGAAGGTGGAATAATTGGAGTAAAAGCAGATAATACAATGACAATATCTAAAGAAGACGAAGTAAGAGAATATCGATATAGTGGAAGAAATGTAAATAACTATGTTTATTTTAATTGTAAAGATAATCAATCTCAAAATGACTCAAATTGTGAAAAATGGAGAATAATTGGAGTATTTAAAGATGCAGATGGTACTGAAAAAATTAAAATAGTTCGGGAACAAGATTTAGAAGCTGATAAGTTACCAACAAATTACACCTTTAATGATATAAAATATAACATAAAGTATAATGACGATAATAGAGTTTATTGGAACTCTAGTGAAAGTCAAAGTCAAGGAGCTAATGATTGGTCTAAAGCAGGACTTCAATATTGGCTAAATTCTGAGTCTGAAACAGATTCTGATAATGGTTATCTAAAATCATTATCAACGAATGCTCAAGATATGATAGCAGATGCAACATATTATTTAGGAAATATAAGTGCTACTCTTTCCATAACTACTGATAAAAATACTAAGGAACTTTATGAAGAAGAAAGAGGAAATGTAAAATGTGATGGTGATTCATATAGTTGTGAAGCTGGTAAAATTTGGCCAGATAATCAAGCTACTTGGAAAGGAAAAATTGGTTTAATGTATCCAAGTGATTTTGGCTTTTCTATAGATAGTCAATATTGGGATGAAATATTGACGTGGGTTTCATCTAGTGATCCTGTAGGAAGTAGTTGGATTAAAACAGGTGAAACTTGGTATATTAGTCCAACAATCAGAGGAAAATCAACAATTTCTTATTGGGGTCCTACGGGAATTTCATATGAATATACCGATTACTATAAAGGTGTTCGTCCAACACTTTACTTAAATTCTGATGTTAAATTAATATCAGGTCAAGGAACAGATTCAGATCCTTATCAATTAGAATTTAAAAAAAGTTAAAATTAAATATTTCTTGTATAATTTGCAAGAAATATTTATTTGAATGAGGTGATCAAAAAATGAGTATTTGTTCAAATATTATATTTTTAAGAATTTTATACTATGTACAAGTATGTTTACAAATAATAAAATTTATAATACCAATTGGATTAATTATTAAAATTACAATTGATATGTATCGCAATATGATTGAACAAGATGAAGGTAAAAGAAAAGAAAATATTAATAATGCGATTAGAAGAATAGTTGCAGGGATTATAGTATTTTTAGTTCCTACTTTAATTAATTTAGTAATGGGATTTATTGAAAATATGCTTGGTAATACTTATGATTATAAAGGTTGTTTAGCTGATATTGATAATATTAATTATTATATAGAGTTAAATAAAAAAGAAGAGGAATTAAAAGAACTAGAAGAAAAAGAAAAAAATTTAAAGGAATATAATAAATATAAAGAAGCAGCTCTTGAGTTAATTAAGAAAAATTTGAGTAGAGAAGCTCCTCCTACTACAAGTGCTCCTTCAGGAAATACTAGTAGTGGTACAACGACTGTTAGTAGTATAGGTCTTGGTACTAAGTATAAATTAAGTGATTCAGAGCTTAGAGATATAGCAAAGATTTGTTATAAAGAACAAGGAACAGAAACAGGAGCAGCATGGGAAGCTAGTTTAATGGCAAATAGATATGAATTGTATGGTTCTAGTTATGGAAGTTTGTATAATTATGTTATGAAATGTCGTTGGTGGGCACCTGCTAATTCAGGTTCTTATAAAAGTGTTAATTTAGGAAATTCTATTTTGAATGCTGTAAGACAAGTTTTAGTTGAGGGTCAAAGACCAATTTCGTTGTATGTTGATGAACATGATTGGACTGGTGATTTAACAAAACTTAGTAATAATGGAACTAATATATATAATTCGTTTAATAAAAGAAGTAATTATAAGCCTAATGTAACGATTATTTATAATAAATATGGAGCTGTATATACTTATTATGGTCATGCTAATGATTATTCAGATCCTTTTGGTTATACAAATAATGCTAAGAAAATAGTTTCTTCTTTGAATAGTAAGGTGTAATATGAATAAGAAATATATTAAAATAGGTATTATATTTATTGGTGTTATCATAATATTATTTATTATTAAAATTATAATTAATATTAATACTCCAAATAAAATAGTTAATTATATTGAAAGTAGTGGTTATAAATTAAATAGTGCTGGTATTTATGAAAAAAGAAATTCTTCTATAACTAAGGAAGATTATGATTATTATGTTAAAATAGGGACTAATGCTAGTTATAGTATAGATACATTTGATCAAACTAATTTTCAAATAATTAGAAATAGTTTTGAATATGAAGATGGTTTAGAATCTAATTTAATAGCAACATTTGATTATACTAATAATAATTTAATTTATACATATAGAATTACTAAAAATGGTGTTAATGTTATTTACCGAGGAGATTATAAAAATGATAAATTTGCATGTAGCAAAGAATTATCTGCTGGAGTTGTATTAGGAGATAATGAAACTATAATATGTAAAAAAATTGAGATAAGTATTTTAAGATTTAATTTAGAATCTAGAACATTCTTTAAGAATGCTGATATGGCTAGATATATGGAGAAACAACGAGAAAAAGGTCGAGTAGATCATGAAGAAAAAGAAACTAAATAAAGGTGAATTTTTTCATCTTTTTTTTGTTTGTAAAAATGTTAAAAAAATTTGTAGAAATAGGTCAAATCAGAAATTTTCTGGGTATATTTTATATAAGGAGGTTCTAAATAACGATTGGAGGTGAAGTATTTTTATTTAGATAATCCAAGTGAGAAAGGAGAATTTTTATGACAGAAGAAAAGATTAATTTTAATGAAATAGAAAGAGAAAATATTGAACAACTGGTGATTGATAATTCTGATTTGGAAAATAATGAAATTTTACAGATACGTGATGATCGTTTATTTCATGATTTGTTTAATCGTAATGAAATAGCAACTATTGAATGGGTAGCGGCGACGATTCTTAAATGTCCAATTGAAAAAATTAAAGGAAAGGTCTATACGAATTCTGAAAGATTACCTGGAATAAGGGCTACTGAAAGAAAAAAGTATGTGGATTTATTAATTTGGTATAATGATGAATTTATTTTAATTGAACTGAATAATAATTATTCTGGAAATCCTATGAAAAATTTGATGTATGCAAATAATTTGTTATCATCATATTATGATTTAGAAATAGATGAAGATAAAACTAATATTGCAAATAATAAAATAGTCTATAAAAAGAGTAAAAAAGTATATATAAAACCTATTAGGGGAATTTTAGTTAATCTTAATTGGTATCCACCTACTGCTACGAAGCGAAAAAGAGAAATTCCTGGAAAGATTGTAACTGATTGGAATTATCCTATTGATAGTTCTCCAGAATTTCAAGGTTATTGCTTAAGGATTTTAAGTGTAAATCTTGATTATTATGCTAATTTATGTTATGATAATGTCACAGAAGAGGAAAAGTTTTTCAAGTTATTGGCCATCAATAACAAAACAGATTTGAAAGAAATAACTAAAGATATTCCAGAGCTAGAAAATTATGTTAATAAACTTGAAAATTTATCTAATGAAAAGGAGTATAGGGATATGTTGATGAATGAAAGAATGGTAAAAAAATTAATTAAAGAGGATGAAGATTTTGCTAGATTTTCTATGGGACGAGATGTAGGAATTGAGCAAGGTCTTGAAAAGGGAATTGAGCAAGGTCTTGAAAAGGGAATTGAACAAGGCCTTGAAAAGGGAATTGAAAAAAATAAACGTGAAATGGTAATAAAAATGTATAACCAAAATGCATCTATTGATTTCATTTCTAAAGTAAGTGAATTATCAGTTGAAGAAATAAATAAAATAATTGAAGAAAAAGAATAATAGTAAATAATAAATAAAATATTATTGTTTCAATGATAATTTAAAAAATATTCCAAAATTAGAAAATTATGTTAATAAACTTGAAAATTTATCTAATGAAAAGGAGTATAGGGATATGTTGATGAATGAAAGAATGGTAAAAAAATTAATTAAAGAGGATGAAGATTTTGCTAGATTTTCTATGGGACGAGATGTAGGAATTGAACAAGGTCTTGAAAAGGGAATTGAAAAAAATAAACGTGAAATGGTAATAAAAATGTATAACCAAAATGCATCTATTGATTTCATTTCTAAAGTAAGTGAATTATCAGTTGAAGAAATAAATAAAATAATTGAAGAAAATATATAGTTTACTTATGTTTCCTTTTAAAATTTTGGACTTGATTTAAGTTGATAAAAATGGTAAAATTAGTTTTGTTCTTTGAAACTAATTTTATTTTTGAGAGGAGGATTATGAGTAAAATTAATATATTTGCTTTAGGTGGTTTAAATGAAGATGGCAAGAATATGTATGTTGTTGAAGTAGACAATGATATTTTTGTCTTTGATGCAGGTTTAAAGTATCCTAAAGATAGATTACTTGGAATAGATTATATAATACCAAGTTATGAATATTTAAAAGAAAATATAAAAAGAGTAAAAGGAATATTTTTATCACATGGACATGAATCTAATTTTGGGGCTTTATCTGATATTGTTATGGATTTACCAGATATACCTATATATGGATTAAAATTTACTTTAGAAATGCTTAAGTTACAAATGGCTTTTGATAAGGTTGAAGCTACAAATATTCGAGAGATTAAAAGTCATTCTAAGTTAGAATTTGGTAAGTGTAGTATTTTTCCAATTGAAGTAACCCATTCAATTCCAGATAGTACTTTATATGTATTAAACACTCCAGATGGTGAGATTGTTTATACTGGAGATTTTATTTTTGATCCAACTATGACAAATCACTTTGCCTGTGATATTGGACGTCTTGCTTATATTGGAAAACAAAATGTTTTGTGTTTAATGTCTGAATCTATGTATGCAGAACATGAAGGATTTACAAGTCCAAAGCATAGAGTGGCACCGTTTATTAGAAGAGTATTACATGATAATGAAAACAGAATTATTATGAGTGTTTTACCAGCTCATATATATCGTATTCAAGAAATATTTGATGAAGTATCTAAAACTAATCGAAAGATTGTTGTTATGGGGAAATTTTTACAAGATGTTATTACTAAATCTTTAGAATTAAAGTATTTACATATTAATAAAACTAAGATTGGCGATTTAAATAGTTTAAATGAAAAAGGAACAGTTATTCTGATAAGTGATTTTAAAGATAAACCTTATGCTAATCTAGAAAGAATATTAAGAGAAAATGATAAATTTATTAAGTTACAAGAAACAGATACCATTTTTATAACTGAACCAATGTATTTAGGGGTTGAGAAAAGAATGGTCATGATTATGGATGAATTTGCTAAGAGAAAGATAAACGTTGTTGCATTATCAAATAAAGAGCATTTATTATTCCATCCTTCTAAAGAAGATTTGATGATGATGCTTAATATGATGAATCCTAAGTATTACTTTCCAGTTAAAGGTAATTATAAAGATCAAGTAGAAAATGCTAATTTAGCTTTAAAACTTGGAATAGATAAAGATAATATTTTATTAAAACAAAATGGTGATGTTGTAACTTTTGTTAATGGTAAATTAGTTGATAGTGATAAAAAAATTAAAATTGATGAAGTGTTAATTGATGGAAAAAGTCAGAATGATGTTGGAGAATTAGTTTTAAAGGATAGAGAGATGTTAGCTGAGGCTGGTATTGTTATAGTTACAGCAACACTTGATAAGAAAACCAAAGAAATTTTAGCAGGACCTGAAATATTAACACGAGGATTCATATTTGTAAAAGATAATATGGATGTTTTAAAAGAGGGGAGTATTATATCTGAAAGAATAATCAAGAATAATATTTCACCTAATTATGTTGATTATAATACAATTAAACAAGAAATTAGAAGTAATTTAGGTAAGTATTTTTATGAAGAAACAGAATGTAAACCAATGATAATTACTGTGATTGGAGAAGTTTAATGAATATATTTGATATAGTAATAGTGGTTTTGGTTATTATATTGATAGGTTTAAATATTTATTTAATTATTAAATTAAATAAAAGAAATAATGTTAAAGATAGTTTAGATTTTATTGAAAGATTAGGAAAGTTTGAAATTAATATTATGAAAGAATTTTCTAGTTTTAAGGATTCTATAAATGATAAGCTAGATTTAAAGTTAAATGAAATTAATAATAAAGTAAGTGCAAGAATAGATGAGAATTTTGAAAAAACAAATAAGACATTTACGAATGTATTAGAAAGGCTTACAAAAATTGATGAAGCTCAAAAGAAGATTGATAATTTATCTGTTGATATTGTGTCTCTTGAAAATATTTTAACTGATAAGAAAACAAGGGGAATATTTGGAGAAGTTAATCTTTATAATATTTTAAAAAATGTATTTGGAGAAAAGAATGATTTAATTTATAAAACTCAGTATCATTTATCAAATGGTACAATTGCCGATGCAGTTGTTTTTGCTCCAGAACCTTTGAAGACAATCGCAATTGATTCTAAGTTTCCTCTTGAAAATTATCGAGTAATGGTTGATAAAAATAAGAGTGATGAATCAAGAAGTATTGCTTCTAAGCAGTTTAAATTAGATGTTAAAAAACATATTGATGATATTAGTAGTAAATATATAATTGAAGGAGAAACTAGTAATCAAGCTATGATGTTTATTCCAGCTGAAGCAATTTTTGCTGAAATTAATGCTTATCATCCTGATTTAGTTGAATATGCTTATAGAAAAAGAGTATGGTTAACTAGTCCTACTACTTTAATATCAACTTTAACTATGATTTTAATGATTATTCAAAATATTGAAAGAGATAAATATACAAGTATTATTCATGAAGAATTAAATAAACTTGGAATTGAGTTTTCAAGATTTAAAGAAAGATTTGATAAGTTATCAAAAAGTATTTTAACAGTTAACAAGGATGTTGAAGCTTTTAATATTACAACAGAGAAGATTAAGAAAAAGTTTGATACTATTTCAAGTGCTAAAATAGAAGATGATAAAGTAATTGAGGTAGAGGAGATTAAATAATCTTCTTTTTTGTTGACATAATTTGACAAAATAAATTATTATTTATGGTAACAGATAGTTATTTTTTTGCTATACTTATTATAGAAGAATTGAGGTGGTTAAAATGAAAAAAATTAATTTAATAATAATTAGTATTATTTTCTTTTTAACAAGCCTTAATGTTAAAGCTATATCTTATGATGAAATTAAAAGTAGAAATGTTTGTGCAAATTTTGAATTAGCTCTTGTTAGTGGTGTAAAAGAATTAAAAAAAGTAGAGTGTTATAATACTTATCAAGATGCTTATAATGCATTTTCAAAGTTGAATAATGAGCAAGCTGTTATTTTGGAAAGAAAAAATAATGTTACAAGATTTGTAAATGCTAAATTAGCATTAGTTTATTTAGGAGTTAGAGGTATAAATGAAAATACTCTTTATTATTATAGTAGTGATTTAAAAACAGAGATAGGTTATTTAAATCATAATTCTTATTATGGAGCAACCGATGGAGTGTTCTTAGATTTTAATTATAGTAATCATGCTATTAAAGTAAGAACTAATGGAATAACTGGTTGGATTAAAGATGGATATTATCAAATAGTACCAATTGGATTTGAAGGAAGTATTAATTATTATGAAGTTACTAGTACTGAATTGAAACATTTTTATAGTGGAAATATTTTAAATACTGGTGGTCAATCAAGTCGTGTTATAGATAAAAAGCCAAGTCAGATTGCAGTTGGTAAATATTTTAGTTATGATGGAAATTATTTTTATAAAGATATTAAGAATTTAATTAGAGATTATAAAAATAATAATTTTGACAATAGTGTTAATAAAGATAATCCTTATTATAATTATTATATGTATTTACCACATCGTGCTAAGTCAAATTATTCAAGTGATGATATTGATGCATATTTAAAAAATACAAGAGGTTTAATTGGAACTATCTATGGAAGACAGTATGTAAATGGATATTCTAATATGTTTGGAACTGGTATTTTCTTTAAAGCAAGTGAACAATTATATGGAGCTAATGCTATTTTAATGATGTCCCTTGCTACTAATGAATCTAGTCTTGGACAAAGTGCTATTTCAAGGGATAAAAATAATTTATTTGGTCATGCTGCTTATGATTCTTCAGCTTATGATTCTGCAACTGGGTATTTAAATCCTTATCAAAGTATTATTGGTCATGCAAATAATTATATTAATTGTGGTTATGCTAGACCTACAGATTGGCGTTATCATGGGTCAAATATGGGAAATAAGGCTAGTGGTATGAATGTTGAATATGCAAGTGATCCTTATTGGGGAGAAAAAGCAGCTAATTATTATTATCAATTTGATAGAGATAATGGTTTTTTGGATTATAATTATTATCAATTAGGAATAACTAATGCAACTGCTGATATTAATACTAGATTGGAGCCTAAAGCAACTGGAGTTGTTCCTTATACTTTAAAAGGACAAAATAATCCTGTTATAATACTTGAAGAGGTAACTGGAGCTAATGTCAATGGTAGTACTAAATGGTATAAAATTGTAAGTGATGCTAATTTAAATACATCAAGAACTAGTATTTTAGGTTGTAATATATCTAATTATTACAATTGGAATGCTTATGTTTATGTACATTCATCATATATTAAGAAAATTAATACAACAGTAAATGGTAAATTTAATAGTAATCAAAGTGCAACATCTTATAAGAACTATACTTATAAAGAATATTCAAATGGGTCTAAGTATGCTCCTAAAGTTGGTTTGATTACAAAAGATACAGCCGTTTATGATACTGCAACTTTAACTGTTTCATCTGGCAAAACAATTAAAAAAGGTAATTTAACAACAGTGTTCATGGAAGCTTTAGATGAAAATAAGAAAGTAGTTGCTTATCTAGTTACAACTGATTATTCTAAAAATCAAAGAAGATGGGTAAGTTCTTCTAGTTTAAGTTTTTCTGATAAAGATATTTTAAAAGTTAGTTTAAATAATGCTGGAGCTTATTTAAATGTTTATAAAGAACCAGGTAAAGTGGTACTTGGAGCAATTTATACTGATACTTATGCAGTTATTACAGATAGAACAACTTATAATAATAATGTTTGGTTAAAGATTTATTATGGAATTGATAATACGATGGCTTGGATTAATACAAATGTTTCATCAAGTGTTGGTAGCTTATCATATACAACTAATAAATTAAATCAACCTCCAGTAATTAATGCTTCTAATACATCAGTTTTAATTGGAACTAGTTTTAATCCTTTAACTGGTATTACAGCAAAAGATGATGAAGATGGTAATGTTACAAGTAAAATTAAAGTTACTAAAAATACAGTTAATGTAAATGTTGTAGGAACTTATGAAGTAACATATGAAGTTACTGATTCAAAAGGTTTAAAGGCAACTAAGACAATTAAAGTAACTGTTCAAAATTATAAATTAGCAAGTAGTTTATTTATCTATGAATCAGTTAAACAAGTAAATAATGATATCTTTGAATTTAAAGGCTTCTTAGGAGTTAAAAAGGAAGATAATGTTACTATGACTCATGAAATAATCTTTGAAGAGGAAACAACAAAGAAAACAAAGACTTTCAAGTTAGGAAGTTACACAGATTATCCTTATGATGTACATAGTTTAGATGATGATAAGAACTATAATTATAAGGGTGGTTGGTTTAAAGGCAATATTGATTTATCAAGTTTAGATGATGGTAGTTATAAAGTTTATGTAGTTGCTTATAATACTAAAACTGGTAATTATACAAAGACTTATTTTACAAATATTGCTTACCAAGCTATGCCTAGAAGAGTAAAAGGGTTAAATAAAGGATACTCTTTCGATATTGATTATAGCTATACAGGAAGTCCTATGATTATAAGTGTTAGAAAACAAGGATTATTAAGTTATGATGTTCCATCAACTCTTGATCCTATGTATAATTTCTTCAATGAATTAAAAATTAAAAATGATACTTTATCAATCATGGGTACTAGTCATAATGTTGGAGTAAGTTATTCTAAAAATGATAAAGTTTCAAGAGAATTAGTTTTTGAAAATATAACTACATTTCAAAGATTTGAGTTTGATGTTTCATATATTGATAATGGTCCTTATAAAGTAACTCTTGCAGTATCTGATAATAAAGATAAAACTAGAGCTTGGTTTAAAAAAGATATAAATATATCTAGTTTACCTAAAGGTACTTATGCTATTTATTTAAAAACAACTTCTAATGGAAAGAGTTATTATGGAGAATTAATTGATGTTGCTTATACAGATTTTTCAAAGATTAATACCTCTAAATATGAATTTAAAAGAATTGATTCTAAAAGATTAAGGGTAGAACTTACGGTTAAATAGTTGAAAAATTATAAAATATTTGATAGAATGTTAAAGGAGGGTAACATGAAGAAATATTTTGAATTTAATAAACCGTTTTTAAAGTTCTTACCCCTTTTTATTATCATGATTGGTTTAACAGTTGCTTTAGGTAATAGTTATGCTTTATTAAATAGAATAGCACCTGATCCTAATGGTTATCAAGAAAAAATGGATAATATAAAAGTTATATATTTAAATAAAAAAGATAATGTTTTTAACTTAGAGGATAAGGAAATAGAATTTAAGATAAAAAATACTAGTTCTAAAAGAGTAACTTATAATGTATATTTAGAATTTAAAGATGATAATAGAAAGATTAAATATCAGGTTATAAAGAACAATAAAAAGTATTTAGATAATATTTTAGGTGATGATAATTATATAGATAAATTAAATACAATTAAAGGTTATGAAACAGTTAGTTATAAAGTAAAAATAGATTCTAAAGATGAATATAAAGATAAATACAAAATAATTGTAGAAGAATCTTAAGAATTAATAATTAAAATAGAGACTAGAAATTAGTTTCTTTTTTTGATAAAATACTAGTTATTGGAAGTGATTATATATGAAAATTAAATATAATTTAATAAAAAACGAAAAAAATACGAAAGCTAGACTTGGTAGTCTTGAAACTAATTATGGAACGTTTGATACTCCTATGTTTATGCCAGTTGGAACTAGGGCTAGTGTTAAAGGATTATCACCTGATGAGATATATGCAATTGGAAGTGGAATAATTCTTGCTAATACTTATCATTTATTGCTTAGACCTGGAGAAGATTTAATAGATAAAGCAGGTGGACTTCATAAGTTTATGAATTATAATGGACCTATTTTAACTGATAGTGGAGGTTTTCAAGTTTTTTCTTTAGCAAGACCAAAGGATATAAGTGAAGAGGGAGTTAAATTTAAGAGTCATATTGATGGAACTAAGTTATTCTTAACACCAGAGAAATCAATTGAAATTCAAAATAAACTTGATAGTGATATTGCTATGTCATTTGATGAATGTATTTCTTATCCAGCAGAATATAGTTACGTTAAAGAATCTGTTGAAAGAACTTTGAGATGGGCTAAAAGAGGAAAAGATGTTTTTAATAATCCTCGTCAATCTTTATTTGGTATTGTTCAGGGAAGTGATTATGAAGATTTAAGAAGACATTGTTGTGAAGAACTTACTAAAATGAACTTTGATGGTTATTCGATAGGTGGTACTAGTGTTGGAGAAGATAAAGAAACTATGTATAAAATGGTTGAATATTCTACTAAATATTTACCACTTGATAAAACAAGATATTTAATGGGAGTAGGTGATCCAATTGATATTATAGAAGGAGTAATAAGAGGAGTTGATTTATTTGATTGTGTCTTACCTACTAGAATTGCAAGACATGGAAATGCTTTTACTAAATATGGAAAAATTAATTTAAAAAATGCTAAATATAAAGAAGATTTTACTCCAATTGAAGAGACTTGTGATTGTTATGCTTGTAAGAACTTTACAAAAGCCTATATAAGACACTTAATAACACTTGATGAAATGTTTGGAGCAAGACTTTTATCAATTCATAATTTAAGATTTTTAACGAGGATTACAGAAGATTTAAGAGAATGTATAAGAAATGATAATATATTAGAATATAGAAAAGAATTTATTAAAAATTATTATCAAGGTAAAGATTATTTAAATAAGAAAACGAAAGGACAAGATGATTATGGAAGTAA
>CANRCN010000038.1 GCA_947629135.1 uncultured Bacilli bacterium
AAAAAAATGGGTTATGATTAATATGAAGATAGCAGGAAGCTATTAAGAAAGGAGAAAAATTATGGCAGGAGATGGAATTAGATATAATTCATCAGGTATGCAACAAACCATTAGTGAATTAAATAATTCAATTCAACGTTTAAATGATCATAAGGACAAATTAAATCAAATTAAACAAAGTATGCAAGGAAACTGGAGTGGAGAAGAAGCAGAAGATGCATACAGAAGAATTGAAGAAAATATTAAAAATGTTCAAGAAATGATTGATGTGCAAACTGAAACAAGAAATGTTTTAGCAAGTAAAAAAGAAGGCTTTGATGATGCCGAATCAAATTTATAAGGAGGGAAAAAAATGGCACTAAAAGATTTTAATATCAATAGCATGAGTGAGCTAGAAAATGAATTAAGTAGTTTAAGAACATTATCAAATGATATTAATGACTTATTAACAAAAATAAATGCAACTTATGCAAACCAAAGTGAAGGATATGCATCAGCAAATTCAACAAGATTAGCAGAAGCAATGCAAGAGTGTTCTAATAAGGCCAGAAAGATATCTGACAATGTAGACACAATAGAAAGATCTGTAGATAAATACAGACAACATGTAAAAGAAACAGATGAAGCATAATATTAGATACATCAAATTGTGTCTTTTCTAAATTAAAGAAAAAATAAGAAGGAGTTTTAGTGTAATACAAAAAGCTCTGTAAGGAGGAAAAAAATATGGCAAAAATTGAAACTGAATATGTTACCCCAGAACAATATGCACAAATATTGGCAAAATATGGTGGAACTGGTCAAGATTATGAAGGTGCACTTCTACAAGGACAACAATATATAGAAAGAAACGGAAATGGAATATTAGAAAAAGAACTAGAAAGAGTGTTCGGCAATATGGCCAAGGCTGAAATGTATTATGAACCAGATTGGACACCACCAGGTTCAGCTGCTCCAACAACTTCACCGGATGCAGATTTAGCAGCCATGGAAGAAATGTTTGATACAGGAGGTTCAGTTTTTGCATCTGAACCTGAAGTTGAAGAAGGAACTACTTTTACTATGCTTGGTGGTGAAGAAACCGAAGTATATGATGCTGATGGAAATTTAATTGATAGTCATCCGATGACAGAAGATGAAAGGGAGCATTTAGGTTATCTAAGAATAAGTCAAACTGAAGCTAGAGAACAGGGTGTTGAAGATGAATGGCTCAAAGCTCATGAAGTAGTTCGTGAAGATGCACCAATTGTTGTAACTTCTATATATGATGATAATACATATGATATTGACTTCACAAATGAAGATGAATTTAGATATTTTGATTCTGATGATGTTGATGAATTAATAAGTGATTTGTCATCATTAAAAGGAAAAATTGAAAGTATTGCTGATGCATATGTAACAGATAAAATATATAGTATATATGATGGCTTAAATGAAGATACGAGAACTAAAACTGATCCAGTCTATCAAAGTGGTATTAATTTTGAAGGACTTATTACTAAAATTTTAAATCAGTGGTGGGAATATGCAGTTGGTCTACATGGCAATTTAACAGCAGCTAGAGAAAAAATTAGAGAGATTAATGCAACTAGCCCAAGAGATGATAATTATAATCCTAGTGGCATTGCCCCAAGCAATCGTGGAAATAAAAATTCTGATGGTAATGGTGGAAATGATACATCTGAAAAAGTTTATACAGTTTTAGGTACTTTAATTTTTAATGCAGTTGTACCTTTATATAGTGAATTAGGTAAGCCTGCTGTTTTAAAATCTGATTTAAATAAGGAATATGATGTAATAGGTATAATTTATCATGAGGGAAAACCTTATTATAAAATTGTAGATAGAAAAAATCAAAATGTATATTTTGCTGAAATAAATAATTATAGTACTTTAAGTACAGATTATCAACAATTGTATAAATCTAATATAACAGAAATGATGTTAAAAGATCCAACTGTTGGAGAAAATGTTTTAGCTAAGATGAGCGATCCAAACGAAGCTTATTTTGTTAAGGAAACGACAAATGGTAAAGGAGAAGCCGAAGGAATTAACTTTGCTAATGTAATTGATTCTACAGATGGAAAAGATTATTATATACCTTTAAGTGTTGATTCTTCAATGATGGACATAGATTCATTTATATCAGATGCTTCAAAAAATGCAGCATCTGGTAATTTAGGATAGGAGTTGAAAATATGGCAATAAGTATAAATACTGTAAGAGCAGGAGCAGACTATGATACGATAGCAGCTAAAATAACAGAAATTACTACTAAATATAGACAAAATATTTTTTCTCATGATGCAACAGCTTATGAAAATTCTTTAATTTGTCAAACAGATGGTGTTCTTTTAAAGAGATTAGATAATTTGAAATCAGCAATAGATACTGAGTTTACACCTAGTTTAAATGCAATTGTAAATAAATGTCCTTCTAATTATGAAAATACAACAGCATATTTAGAATCAATAAGTAGTAGTGTAAATGCTGGTATTGGTAGTATTGATGGATACCAAGCAGATATAAAATCAAAATCTGAAGAAGCATTTAAAGAATATAAAACAGAGTTTGGCACGTTGAATACTTCATATTTAGCTCAATTAAGATCAATAAAAAGTGATCAAACAAAAAGAACTACACTTTTATCTCAGCTTACTCCTCTTGACCAAATTACTGATGGAAGTAAAGGTGAAAGCGATAATCAAGATATATTAAATAAAGTTGATAGCATTGTTAAAAAATTAGTGAGTAAGGTTAATACTTTAAGAAAGTATGTTATAGATATGGACAAACTATTAGACAAGGGATTAAAAAAAGTGTAAGAAAATTAGAAAAAGCAATTGCCTTATTGCTTTTTTTTTGATATACTGGTATATAGAGAATAGAGGGATTTATATGAAGATACTAATTCTTAAAAAAGAAAGAATATTAACAACTACTTTGCCTAACACTATATATGGAGATTTCCAGATTGTTGATGTAGATGATAAAGGAAATCAAATTGATTTAATTACTATTAAAGAAAAGGATGGTAAATGGTTACTTACTAATACAGATGATACAGCTATAATTGTTAATAATACTCCTGTTGGAAGTATTAATTTATCTGATTATTTTTCGTGTGAAATTTTATATCGAAAGAGTGATTATAAATATATTTTATATTGTTTACCAACTTATGATAAAACAACGATATATAATGTTCAAGATTCTTCAATTATGATAGGAACTAATGATCCAGATATTTATTATCGAAATGGTTATTTGAATAATTTTTCCGTTCGGATTTTTTATGATAATGCTTGGCATATTGAAGTTTTAACTGATACATACCTTGTATATTTAAATAATAAGAGTGTAAAAAATGAAAGACTTTATAATGGTGATGTAATTTTTATCTTAGGACTTAGAATAGTTGTTTTAGGTAATTATATGATTATTAATAATCCTTATAATACAATTAGAGTTAATTCTAATAAACTAAGACCTATAAATCTTGGAGTTGTGTCTCCTAAAACAGAAGTTGAAGAAGAATTAGATATTTATGATGAAGAAGATTATTTCTTTAGAAATCCAAGATTTAAAAGAAATGTTATTTCAGCTAAATTTCACATAGATTCACCACCAGAAAATCAAGATCCAGAGTCAATGCCATTTTTCTTAACTTTAGCAAGTTCTATGACAATGGCAGCAACTAGTAGTTATACTTTATATAGTGCTGTTGAAAGATTAGATCAAGGAGCAACGTTTAAAGATATAATGCCAACTCTTATCATTACTGGTATTACTCTTATTGCATCATTTGTTGTACCTTTGATTGCTCAGATTTGGCAGAAAAGGCATAATAAAAAGAAAGAAAAATTACGACAATCTAAATATACAGATTATTTACATGAAAGAGAAAAAGAAATTGAAGATAAAATGCAAGAACAAAAATTTATCTTACTTGAAAATAACCAAACTAATGATAAATGTTTTGAAATTGTATTAAATAAACAAACTAATATGTGGGAACGTAAAATAGAACATGATGATTTCTTAAAACTTCGAATTGGAATTGGTAATATTAAAGCTGATATTGAAGTTGAATATGAAAAAGAAAGATTTACTTTAGTTGATGATAATTTAAAACAATTATTATATAAAGTAGGTGGAGATGAAAAAAAATTAGATAGTGTTCCAGTTACTGTGTCTTTAACAGAAAAAAACGTTATGGCAATCACTTCTGATATTAAACTTGGTTATAAATTCTTAGAAACTTTAATTTTACAAATGATTACTTTCCATAGTTTTGAGGAATTAAAAATAGTTATTTTAACAAGTGAAGAGAATATGGGATATTATGAATTTCTAAAGTTAACACCTTTTGTTTGGAATAACGAAAGAACATTTAGATTCTTTGCTACTTGTAAAGATGAGGTTAATCAAGTATCTTTATATTTAATGGATGAATATATGAATCGTAAATATACTGATAAAGAAAGAACTTATGAAGTAGATAATCCTGATTATAAAAATTATTTGCCTTATTATGTTATTATAACTGATGATTACAAAAACATGAGAAATGTTCCTATATTAAATAGAATTTTACAAGAAAAAGCTAATTTTGGTTTTTCTTTGATAACCATTGATAGAAGTTTGAGAAGATTACCAGATGATGCTAAAGTATTTATTGATATTAATTCAGATACAAGTTTAATACTAGAACCTGATTTAACTGAAGGAATGAAACAAGAGTTTAAGGCTGATTTTAATGGATTTAATATGGATTTGTTGACTTTAAGAATTGCTAATAGTCCAATTGAATTTCAATCTGGAAGATTTAATTTACCAGCTACTTATACTTTCCTTGAAATGTATAATGTTGGTAGAGTAGAGCAGTTAAATGTTATAAATCGTTGGAGAGAATCTAATCCTATTAATAGTTTGCAGGCACCTGTTGGAATAAGTGAAAATGGTGAGTTATTGGTGCTTGATGTTCATGAAAAAGTTCATGGTCCTCACGGTTTAATAGCTGGTATGACTGGTTCAGGAAAATCTGAATTTATTATTACCTATATCTTATCGATGGCAGTTAATTATAATCCAGATGAAGTTCAATTTGTTTTAATCGATTATAAAGGAGGAGGTTTATCTGGAGCTTTTGAAAACAAAGATACTGGTGTTAAACTTCCACATATCGCAGGAACAATTACCAACCTTGATTCAACTGAGATTACAAGAGCTTTATCAAGTTTAAATTCAGAACTTAGACGTCGTCAGAGAATATTTAATGCTGCTCGTGATAAATTAAATGAATCAACGATTGATATTTATAAATATCAAAAATTATATCGAAATGGTCAAGTAGATGAACCTCTTAGTCATTTGATTATTATTAGTGATGAGTTTGCTGAATTGAAAATGCAACAACCTGAATTCATGGATGAACTTATGTCTATTGCCAGACTTGGTCGTAGTTTAGGTGTCCACTTAATTCTAGCAACCCAGAAACCAAGTGGTATCGTTAATGATCAGATTTGGAGTAACTCTCGTTTCAAAGTTTGCTTGAAAGTTCAAGATAGAAGTGACTCTATGGATATGTTAAAAAGAGATGATGCTGCAAGCATTACCAATATTGGTAGCTTTTATCTACAAGTAGGTTTTAATGAATATTTCTATTTTGGTCAAAGTGCTTGGACTGGTGCTCCTTATTATCCAAATGATTTTAGAATTAAAAAAGTTGATACCTCAATGGATTTCATTAATAACTACGGGGCAATTTATAAAACTATTGATAATGTAAAGAAAAAACAATATAAGAGCCAAGGTGAAGAAATTACTAATATAGTTAAATATCTTGATGATATAGCATATAAAGAAAACATTATGGTATCTCAGTTATGGCTTAATAGAATTCCAGATTTTATTAAACTTGATGCTTTGAAGAAAAAGTATGGATACAAGAAGGATATTATGATTAATCCAGTTATTGGAGAATTTGATGATCCTGTTAATCAACAACAACATTTACTTACTTTACCTATAAGTACATCAGGAAATACACTTGTTTATGGAGTTCCTGGAAGTGGTAAGGAATTAGTTTTAACAACAGTTGTATATTCATGTGCAACTACTTATACTCCAGAAGAAGTTAACTTTTATATTTTAGATTTCTCATCTGAAACAATGACATCTTTAAGAAATTTACCTCATGTTGGTGATGTAATATTATCTAATGATAAAGATAAACTTGAAAATTTATTTAAAGTAATTAATACTTATATGGAAGAAAGAAAACGTTTATTTATAAATCATGGTGGTAGTATTAATGAATACAAGAAAGCAACAGGAAAAGCTGTTCCAGCCATTATAGTTATGATAAATGGATTTGATTCTTTCTCAGAACTATATCCAGATTATGTTGAATTATTATCTAAATATACAAGAGAATGTCCAAGATTTGGTATTTACTTTATGTTAACAGGAACTGGTACAAGTTCAATTAGATATAAGTTAAGTCAAAACTTCAAGTTAACTTTGGCACTTGAATTGAATGATAAGAGTGATTACTATTCTGTAATTGGAAAAACTACATTTATGCCTAGTAAAGCAGTTGGTCGTGGTTTAGTTAGAGTAGGTGAAGGAATTTATGAATTCCAAACAGCTCATCCATCACGTCAATCAGAAAGTGCTCAATTCTTTAAAAATCTTGCAGTCGAGCTTAATGAAAAATATACTCATAAAGCTCCTAAGATACCAGTATTACCTGATAAAGTTAACTTTAAGCTAGTAAGTGATAAGATAGATAACTTAAATAATATTCCAGTTGGAGTTTATAAAGATAATCTTGAAACTTGTTTATATAACTTTAAAAAGAATTTCTTTAATATAATTACAGCTAGTGATATTGAAAATACTAAATCATTTACCAAAGAATTACTTAGCATATTTAATAGTACTAAGAAATTTAAAACGTATTTATTTGATTCTAATAATTTAATATCAGAGAATTATTTAAATATAACTAAATATAATAATAAATTTGATGATGTTTTGAATAGTATTAATGAAAATATTGATAAAATATATACTGAGTATGAAAATAGTGGCTTTGATAATTCTGTTATTACTAAATATCAACCTATGTTATTTGTTGTTTATGATTTCACTAACTTTAAGAGCAAATTAACAGTTGATTTAAATCAAATTATGTCTAACTTATTTACTAAAGCAGTTAAATTACCAATTATTAATTTTATAGTTATAGATGCTGTTGATAGCTTTAAGAAGATTGAATATGATGCTTGGTTTAAACAAGTTAGTTCAATGGATAATGCTATTTGGATAGGTGAAGGTATTGCTAACCAATTTACAATTAAGTTAACAAGAAGTACAGATAGAGCATTACAGGCTCAAATTCCTAATGACTTTGGTTATTCAGTTGTAAATGGTCGTCATGCATTTATGAAAGTTCTAACTTTTGATCCTACAACTCTAGCTCAAGAAAATGAAAAAATAGAAAATGATGTGGAGGAATTATAATGAATCGAAAAATTTTAATTGAAGTTTATATTCCAGAACTTGATATTAGTTATGATTTATTTATTCCAGCTAGTAAAAAAATTGGCAATATTATTTTAAATATTGTAAAAGGTGCTAGTGAATTAACTCAAGGAGCTTATCCGATTAGTAATAATCATGCCTTAATGAATAGTGATACATGTGAATTTTATAATCCTGATTTAAATTTAAAGGAAGCTAAAATTTTTAATGGAACTAAGTTAATATTGATTTAGTTCTTTTTCTTTTTATAAAATTATTGATTTATAAAGTATATAATGATAAAATTGAATTGAAAGTAAGGATGATAAAATGATAAATTATGATTCAAAAAAATTTGAAAGTGCTAAAAATGAATTAGAAAAAGGTGTTGTAGGTTTGAGAGGTAAAACAGCAGATACTAATAATGCAAGAGGTATTGGTGAGAATTACGAAGGTAAGGATTTAGTAGATGATGTAGTAGCTAAACTTCCAAATACAACTAAAAATGCAGAAGAATTATTACAAAACATGGGTAATACTTTAGGACTAATGGATAAATCGTCTGCATTTAGAGGAACACCTGTGGTAGCTACTACCTTTTTAAATCGTGATGGTGTTATGCTTCCTTCACATGAATACTATTCTAACTATCCAAATTTAACAGCAGATTATGATATAGTAGCCCCAATTGCTGGAGGCTCTGCTCAAGAGACGAATGAGTGCTTAATTACAGCAATTACAATGGGAGATTTAGTTATGATGGCAACTTATGGATTATCAAATGAAGATATAGTTCATACAAATTATTCATTCAAAAATAAGGAAGATGCTTTAACTTATGCAGCTAGTGAAATTAGAGCTGGTAGACCTGTAGTGTTACAAGTAAGTGGTGTAGGAACGGGTAAAATAATTGAAGCATCTCCAACACCAGAAGCAACTATAGATACTTCGGGAAAAGGAACTATAAATAAACATTTTATATTATCTTTTGGAGTTAATGAAAAAGCAACTACTAACATTAATCAAACTGATATGCTATATTTAGATCCTGCTGAAGGTGAGATAAAGCAATTAGGAATTGGAGTTGATGAGTTAGATTTACAACCACGTTATCTAATTAGAGGTGAGCAGTGTACAGAACCATTATGGAGTGGTGGTAATTATGGATATTTTGTTGGAACATTTAATGGTGAAGAACCAACTAATTATTCTGGTGGAGTTGAAAAACTTGGAGAGGCTACACAGCCTTCAACCAAGAAAGTATGGGTTTCTTTTATTTCAAATAATACTGCATATGACGGTATTAATTATTATCGAGATGTGGATGGGACTTATGGAGAACAATATATAGAACATGATGTACCTTATGATACTGCAAATAAAGGAGAAACAATATGCTCAGCTAAGAATTATCCATGGATATAAAAATTATAAATTTAATGTTATTTTTAACATTTAAAATAAAATGTAAAGTTTACAAAAAATCTATTGCTTTTTAAAAAAAATAATGATATTATTAATTTAGGGTAAATAGGAAACTATTGCTCATTTGTTATGAAAATTATAGAAGGAGGAAGATGTTATGAATTTTCAAGCAACAAATTTAGATTCTGCTTATGAAACATTAAGTAGTTTAGACAAATTAGCAGCTACAGAAGGACAAAATCTTGTTAACAATCTAAAGTCATTAATTGGAAGATTAAAAAATGATTGGAAAGGAAGCGATGCAACACTTCATATCAATAATCTAATTGATATTTATACAGGAGTTGCAACTATTGTTGACAATGTTCATGTTGTTGCACATAATGCAAGCTTATCAATCGTTCAAGCTCAAGAAATTAGGAATTCTAATGGAGGAGGAGGAAATGTTGGAGTAGTTATTGCTACTGGTGCTGGTGACATTGAAACAATCGAAACTGTACCACCAACAACTGAATTCTTCTGTGATCCTACAAAAGCTCCAGCTGATTTAACAACTATGACAGCTGAAAAAGGTGCATTTGATCGTTTCTGCACAGAATTTTCAAGATTAAAAGAAGACCTATTATCAAATTGGACAAGTGGTTCTAATCGTGATAAAGCTGTTTCTGATTTTGAACAATTTGAAGCTGATTCTGCAAAATATAAAAATTCATTTGGAGAAGCTGAAGGAAATTTATCTACTGCAGTATCTAATTTAAAACAATTATAATTTTAAAATAAAACCTATTTTAAATAGGTTTTATTAGTGAGGAGAAAATATGAGTGCAAGTTATTATTATGCCAATCAGATACGAAATTTAAAGGCTGACATTAGCAAAAAAGAAGAAGAAAAGGAAATTTATGATAGAGTATTGCCAATTGTCGAAAAATTAGCTGATGGTTTACCTGAGATTAGAAATAATATGTCATCTGCTCAGTCTATTTGTGAGAATGGTGGCTATGTTCAAGATGGAAAAGCTTATGGGCAAGGAAGAATAGAAAAATGTGTTACTGATCTTGATACTGATATTGAAAATCTTAATTCAGCACTTACTCAAATTAGAACTAAAAAAGAAGAATTAGAATCAGACCTTAGATCTTTAGACTCTAAGCTTACGATAGCTCAAAGAAATTATGACAGTGCACGAGCTCAAGAAGCAGCTGCCGCAGCAGCGGCTAACAATGGGCAATAAATTTCATTTATTAAAAAAACTACTATCAAACAGTAGTTTTTTTTTCTAAAAAATGTTATAATTAATTAAGATAGAAAGTAGGTGAAAGAGATGGGAAATGGTGGTTTAATGTATGATCCTGAACTCTTTGGAAAAGCTAGTAGTCAAGCTTTATTAGCTCAATCTCTTTTACTTAATTTATCAGGAACTATAAGTGAGGCTTCCTCAATTGGTGAAGAATATGAAGGAAAAGAGGAAGTTCTTGAAGCATGTGCTAATTTAAAATCACTAATGGAGCTTTTTGATAGTTTAATCGCAGATATTTTAGCAACTGCTTCTCAAATGGGGATATCAATTGAAGATTTATTCAATTTAACTTTATCATCATCTCTATTAGGAGATGAATTAAGTCAAGAAGATTTGTTAATCAAATTGAAAGAAATGCAAGCAGAAGAAATTGTAGCTTTATTTGATAACTATAATTTAACAAGTGATGATAAGGCCAAACTTCAAAAGTGGATTGCTGATGAAAATGATGAAGCTGTTTTATTCTTTATGCTAAAATGTCAAAAGGAAGAGACTTTGAAAGCTAAAGAGGCTGAAAAAAGTGATATAGATGGGAGAATAACAGCTCTTGATAAAATGTTTCAAACTATTCAAGGTGAGAGTGAAATTAATAATTTTATTCAAGGAGCAAAAGGCTTTTTGAATGCTAATAAAGATGATCCAGATGCAATAAAAGGAAGAGTATTTAAGTTAGCAGGAGAAGAAATTATTTTTACCAGTTATGAAGAAGGAATGGCTTTTTTAGAGACTGTTAGAGATAATAAATATAAAGAATTAGAAGAATTAAGAAAGCAATCAGCGAGTTTAAAAAATGAAATAAAAAATTTAAATAAAACTCTTGATCCAATAAAAGCTAATATAGAATTTTATGATAATTTTAGATATGCTTATGAAGATGAAAATGCAAAAGATAATTCTATAACAGAATTTATAAAATATTCTAAAGAGAATGGTTATGATTTTAAAAATTGTACATTTGAAGATGCTTTTTATGCAGTGATGGATTATTATAATGATCAAGATAATCAAAATAAAGAATTAAACTTATTATCATTAATAGATATGATAAAAGAAAATAATCCTAAATATAAAGATATGAGTAATGAAGATTTTTTTTCTGAATTTAATATAGCAAGATCTTATTTTGCTTCTATAACAAATGGCAATACAAAATTAAATAAAATAAATGATGATTTATATGAATTCATGAATTCAGATTATTTTTATATGAATGATGATGAAAAAAAAGCATATGGAATTATTTTAAGTCAAGAAGGAGAAGAGAGAGCTAATTATTATTTAAAATTGATTGAATCAAGAAGTTTAAATCAAAGAAAAGGAATAGAAGAAGGATATAAAGTATTTGAAGATATTGTATCTAAACCAGGTAAAGTGCTTGAAGTTTTGGAAGCTTTTAAAGATGGTAGTTGGAGTGGATTGGCAGGTTATTGTGATAATATTTGTTCAGTTGTAACAGGTGACTATAAAATGAATGTTAATGACTATAAAAGTCAAACAATTCAAAGCTTATTTCAAAGTATGATATATTCATTTAAACCAGTAGATGATAATACAATAAGTACCTTTCAGGATGAATATGGAACAATAAAAGATCAGGAAAAATTAAATGATATAAGAAAAAGAATAAGTAATGGTGAAAATGTTAGATACTATGAATTATTTGGTTGTTTAGATGAAGAACAAGGTGGACTAACAGAAGAACAAGTTTCAGAATGTGCTAAAATGTTTGAACAAATTGATGGAGGAGAAAACTATACTAAATATATTTTGAAAAATGCTTATAGTGCTGGTTCTTCATTTGGTAATATGTTGCCATCTATAGCTTTAGGAATGGTTCCTTATTTAGGACCAACTTTAAGTAAGGTTTCGTTTTTTGCATCGGCAGCTGGAGGTACATATAGAGAACAAAGAAGAGAAGGATTAAGCTTTGGAGATGCTATGCTGGCTGGTGTTATTGATGGTGGCTTAGAATTGACGACTGAGTATTTTGTCGGTGGTATACCAGTTTTATCAAAAAATGCTGAAGGCATTGGGGATTTCTTAAAGTTATCACTTTCAGGAAAAGTAGCATCTCTTGGTAAAGAAATATTAAGTGAGGAAGCAGAAGAAACATTGCAATTATTTGCAGGAGATTATTTAATTAGCAAAGTAACAGGTGAAGAATATGATTTAAAAGAAAAATTCCAACAATTACCTGATACTGTGATTTCAACATTCATGTCAACTTTAGCTATGAATAGTCTTTCTTATGGAACTCAAGCAACTTTCTTATATGGAAAAGCTGCTGTAAGTATAACAAATGAAGATTGGGCAAACCTATATAAAGAAGGATTTACTCCAGCTAATTTCAAAAACATGTTAGATGCTAAAGTTGATGCTAGTATTAATCAACCAGCAAATCCAATAAACAGTATAAAAACAAAATTAAAAGAAAATGGTTTAAAGGCTAATATAGAGTTAAACAATGGAAAATTAATGGTAAATGGAGTTGAAGTAACTACAGCTGAATTCAATCAACTAATAAAGTTAAGTAATCCAGATTCTGAGACTAAAAATGATAATGATTTCTTAAATATAGTAAAAATGGCTAATAATTTTACTGCAGAAGAAAGAACTACTTTAGATGCTATTAATCCTAATTGGAGAAGTGAATTAACTGTATTTGAAGCCAAGGATTTATTAGAAAACGGAATCAAACAAGAAGTGGTGCCAATTGTTTTACCTTCTGAACTTACACAGGAAGAAGAAACAACTACTCAAGCTTCTGTTACTGAACCAAATGAAAATGAGCAAGTTCAAGACTCATCAGTTGTTGAAAGTAATGAAAATATTGAAGAATTAAGTGATGTTGAAACACCAGAAAATAAACAACAGGCAAACCCAGTAACAGAAGAACAAAGTTCAAGAATAGATGAACAATTGGAAAGATTATTGGAAGGCTTAGAAGAACAACCAGAAGCTAAACCAGTCGTTTCTGCAAATGAAAATGTTGAATCATTAACTGAAACAGAGACTCAAACAAATAAACAACAGGCAAATCCAGTAACAGAA
>CANRCN010000039.1 GCA_947629135.1 uncultured Bacilli bacterium
ATTTTAGGGTGGCAACAGATATTTTTGGATTCATTCGATATAATCCTTCTCTTACAATACAATTACACCATTAAATAATGTAAAAAAAATTAATTAAACATGTATACACACAAGAAGAAATAGATCTAATTTTGAATCGTTTTAAAAATAAATCTACTTTTACATGTTTGTTTATAACAGCTTGTTACACAGGAATGAGGCCTAGTGAGATTTGTGCATTAACTTGGGATGATATTGATTTTGAAAAAAGAATTATTAAGGTAAGACATAATGTATATAGCAAAATAAAAGATAATAAAGGAAGATGTTTTTTGGAATCGACTAAAACAGTAAATGGAATTAGAGATATTTATATATCTGATACACTTTATAAAGCATTAAAGAATTTTAAAAATAGGCAAGATAAATTAAAAAAAGAGTTTGGAAAAAATTATCATTATTATCATTTAAAAGAAGTAAAAAATAAATATGGGAAAATTACTGAATATAGAATTGTTGAAATTACTAGAAAAAGTAAATTACTAAAAACTTTTGATTTGGTATTTACTAAAGATAATGGTGCTTATAACGGTACGGATATTACAAGGTATCCATATAGAGTTATTCATGATGAATTAGGTATAAAAAATTGTAGATTTTATGATTTAAGAGGCAGTTTTGCTACTAAAACATTACGAAGTGGTGTTGAAATCAGAGATGTTGCTGATATATTAGGGTATAGCAAGATAGAAACAACCGAGAACTATTATATTTCAAGTTCAAATAAAACAATGAAATTTGCTTTTGAAATTTTTGAAAAAAGCATTAAATCAGAAATAATCGATGAAATATCTAATTATAAATAATTAGGTTAATTGTTAAATTTAAATATTATGGTATAATATAACTATAATTTTCTTTCTAAATTTTTAATGGAGGTAATTTTATGGCAAAAGATTTAACAAATTCTATAATTGATAGACAAAATATTTTAAATAATGATTTAGCAATAGAAGAGATAAAGAAAAATATAAATGTTCCTGGAATATATATTGATGATAAAATTTATTTTACCATTGAGTATGTTGCATCTTTTTATGAAGTTGACCCTAGAACAATAAGAAGATGTATAGAAAATCATAATCAAGAATTTAAAGAAAATGGCTATGAAGTTTTAATTGGAAAAAAATTGAAGGACTTTTTTCAAAGTATTGAGAATTCTGGTAAGGACATTGATGTCCTTACCAAGGAAAAGACTACAAGATTATCAGTTTTTGATTTTCGTGCATTTCTAAATGTCGGAATGCTACTATCAGAAAGCGAAAGAGCAAAAGAAGTTAGAAAAATGATTCTAGATATTGTTATAGATTTAATTAATAAAAAAACTGGTGGTGGAACTAAATATATAAACCAACGCGATGAAGATTACTTAGAGTCATGGTATTGTGAGGAAAATTACAGAAGATTATTTACGGATGCATTAAGAGACTTTGTAGTTGATGGAAAATATAAATATGCAAGATATACTGATAAAATATATGAAAGTATTTTTAGAGAAAATACCAAGGAATATAAAAATATATTAAACTTAAATTCAAAGGATAAGGTAAGAGAAACTTTTTATGCCGAGGTTTTAGACTTAATATCATCATATGAAGGTGGATTTTCTGAAATATTAAAGGATGAATATAATAAAAAAGGCTCCAAACTTGAATATTATGAAGTGGACAAGTTATTTGAAAAATTTTCATCTCAAAAATTATATGAACCATTAAAAAATAAGGCGAGAAATAAAATGGCAAGCCGGGACTTAGCATTTAGAGATGCTCTTCATTTAAGGTTAACTGAATACATAAGTCCTTTAGATCAAACGGAATTTGAAAAATTTCTGGGTTTAAAAAGTCAAGAATTATTAGACCGCATGAAAGAGTCTGAAGAAGTTTTTAAGAGGTTGAAAGAACGTGAATAGAAAGATAATATATGTCCCTGACAATTTAGTTGAAGAAATACATTCTAATACAATTGATGTCAGTGGTGGAGGAGATAAAGGAATTATTGATCTTGGACGATTAAAATCAGTTTTGTATCATATTCAAAATGATGAATATTATCCGAATTTTGCAGATAAACTAACACACTTATTTTTTTGTGTATGCAAGTTTCATGCATTTGTAGATGGAAATAAGAGATTAGCAATTACATTATCTGCACAGTTTTTAATATTAAATGGTTATGGATTGTTAGTAGGTAAGTTTATAACCGAAATGGAAAACATTAGTTACCATGTCGCAGCTAATAACATTAATAAAGAGTTATTGCATGATTTATTAAGTGCTTTTATTGAAGGAGAATATGAATCAGAAGAAATAAAGTTAAAGATTTATGAAGCAATATCAAAGGATGTCTGTGAAACAAATTCATCTGATAATTTAGTTGAAGTATAGAATAAAGATGTTATAATTGTAGTAGTAAACGAATGTTGTAAATTTCCTCATTTTTTCCTTATTTAGGAAATAACAATAATATGGATAATACTCATAATACTATAAATACCATAAATAAGGATAATATGAGATTGTACTGAGCTTGCGGCAGTGGTAAAAAGTATGAAAATTGTTGTGGAAAATAGCCTATAAAATAAGGATTTGCGAATATTTTAAGTGTAAAAAAATGATTGAAAATTGCTAGTATTTTAAAAAATGTCAGCATCTATGTTGGCATTTTTTGTTGTTCCTTTTACTAAAAGATAAGAAAGAATGCAATGGGAAAAGTTAATATACAAAACGAGGTAAAGTTTTTCATTATCAATTTGAGATTGTCCCAGTAAATGGAAAAGTAAGTTTATCAACAAAAGTGGTTTTAAAACTATTAATTTGTGTTAATGAAAAGTGATGTATATCTAAGAAATGTGTAACATCTGTTATCTCAACAAGTAAGTAAAATTTACTTTTCTTACTTTAAAAGATATATAATATATTTAACAAAGATAGTACCACTACTAGTAATATTACTAATAAAACTCCTGATATTTTAGAAGATTCATATTACAAGTATCAAAAAACAGAAAAATTCTACATCAATTAATTTAATTATTACCATAAGAAATATTAGATATATTTATAAATTAAGACAAAAAATAATGCAATCTATCTTTTTTTATGTTACAATAATTATTAGAGGTGTGAAGTATGGAATTAAAAGAACTAAGAAATTATTTTTATAAACATAAAGATTATGTTATAAGAATTAGAAAGGATTCTCCTGATATTGTTTATTATCATGGTAATAAAGCTTTTGTAATATTAAAAAAAGATGAAAAACACGATTATGAACGTCTTACATTAATACCTAATATCTTTTTAATTAATGATGCTACTTTAAAACAAATAGAAAAAAATCATCCTAATATAAGTGATGAAGAATTAAAAGAAAAAGTAGTAGATACCTTATCAATAATGCGTAATTCTATTAAAGACTTAATGTTTATTAAAGATAATGCTAAGATAAAATTAAAAAAATCATCATCTCCATCTTTTGATAAAGAAGATGTTATAAATAACTTAGATAATATTTTAAATTCTTTTTCTTATGCTAAATATTTTAAAAAAGAAGGAAATAGTTTAGAACTAAATAGATCTGATTTAGAGGATTTAACTAGTTTAGAATATGACATCTTTTATGCTTTTGTAAGAGACGATAAATATAAAACACTTAAATCTAGCAATGGAATGAGAAATGGATGGAATAAGCCCGATTTTGATCTATATGGTTTTAAAGAAATACCAATATCTAGTTTATATGTAAAAGAAAATAATAAATTAGTATTAATAAATGATATTACTAATATCAATGTTAATGAAGCTATAGAACAATATGAAAAATCGGCATATGAAGAAGAAAAAAATTATCAATACTTATTTATGATAGATGAAGATACTATTAATTCTAAACATGAAGATTTTAAAAATATAATACATTTTGAACAAGAATATTATAATTATGAAAAAGGTTATAATAAAGTAGATGATGAAAAAGGAAGAATTGATGTAGTTTTCCTAAATACTAATGATAGAAAAGAAGGGGATGTATATCTAATTGAATTAAAATATAATGATAATGTTTTAGATGGAAGTAATGGTATTCATAAACATTTAATAGATATTGAAAAAGTAATTAATTTTAATTCTCAAAATTTTAAAGATAATATTATTAAGAGAGTAAATTATCGTTTTAAAGAATTAGATATTAATAAAGAAATAGAATCTATAAATAACATTAATTTTTGGATAGTTATAGGATATGAAGAAGATAAAAAGGATACTATTAATATGATGTTAAAAGATTTTAATGATTCTAAAAATTTTGCAAGTATTAAAAAGAAGTATGAATTGCCTGAAGATAGTAAACCTTTATATGAACATATTAAAAAATTAAAAGATTTAGATTGTGAAGTTCATATATTTCTAGATAAAACAAGTTCTCGTAATAACAAGAGCGATCATATAAGTTTAACTAATGATCCATTTGAAGAATATAATTGTTAGAAGAAAAAAATATAATTAAGTATTGTTTAGATAATACTATAATGATGATTAAATCTATTATATGAGACATTCAAATGATAAAAAGTGTTATTTTTAATTTGTCGAAAATGGTATGCTATTTTTAGTAAACGGATACAAACAATGTTTGTAAAATGTTTGTAAAAATTGGATGAAAACCTTACAAATAAAGGGATTTCCATTTGCAAGCAAATTTATAAATCATAAAGATAGCATTCGATTACTATCTTTTTTTATAATCTTTATTGTTAATTTGATAATAAAAAATATGGTATAATATTAAATATAAGTTAAAGTTAGAGTAGGAGATAATTATGAAGGAAAAAAAAGCAATTAAAGATAGTGATATAAGTATAAAACAAGTAATAGCCTGTGGAACAGTATTTTTAAATGATATGGAAGAAATAACAAGATATCATTCTTGGGAGCATTGTTATAAAAAATTTCAAGAAGCTCATTTAAAAAGAAATAATGAAGAAATTGATGAATTATGTTTAAATTTAGCTTTTTATCTTGCAAGTTGGGGTATGTATAGAGGTTCATCATTTCTTCTTTGCTTTGATTACAAAATTCATGAAGAGGCAGTTAAAGAAATATTAAAAAAAGAATATAATGATCTTTGGGAGTTTAATATTTCCGATAATAATATTCAAAAAATAAAAGACTTGGAAGCGAATTTAAAAAAAATATATGCTTCTTACAGAGAAAAGTCAAAGAAATTTAGAAATCCTGAAGTTGAAATTGAGGTTAAAAAAGAAGTATCAGATACTTTAATAACAAAAATTCTTTTAGGGACAATTGGATGTACCCCAGCTTTTGATAAATACTTTAAATTAGCTTTAAAAAAATGTAAAAAAGATGCTAAAATTGATGATTTACAATACCTAATAACATATTATCAATTAAATAAATCTGAATTTGAAAAATTAAGACAAAAAATAAGTGAAAAAAGAAAAGTTGAATATCCTCCTATGAAAGTGATTGATATGTGTTTTTGGCAATTAGGAAAGAATTTGGATAATAAAAAAGAAACTAGTTAAAAAGTTTCTTTTTAAATGTTTTCATTAAGATTTATTTTAGTCACAATATTTATAGTTGTAATACCTTCTCCTGTATTAGGATGAATGGTTGAATAAATGAAATCAGTCCAGAAAACAACTAATAAAACTATACAAATAATTATTTTAATTTTAGGTTTAATCAAATTAAAAAGATTATCTAAGATAGGAGCTATAAAATAAGTAACCCCACATCCACCAAGACCAAAGACAAGAAGTCCTTCTAAACAAATTCTGCCTTGGAAATTTAAGAAATATCCACTATAATCCCACCATTTCATGTGATTAAAAGTTTCTAAATACCAAGCTGTTCCATATTCAATAACCCCACATAAAACAAAAGCTAAAATAAAGACTAACCAAGGTTTTTCTCTAAAATGTTTTAATAAAAGTAAAATTAATAAACCACCATATCCATAAATAGGCAACCAAGGACCTAACATTGTTCCTCTGTTGATAAATATACCATCATTTATAAAACCTATTGCAACTTCATATATCCAACCAAATATTGCAAAACTAAAGAAGAACAAAATATAATTAACAACACTATAATTTTTTCTATAATCAATACTTAACCATTTTTTATGTTTTCTAAAAGCAACTTTATATCCATCAGCTGGATATTCATCTTCAATTTCTTTATTAATATCCAAACAACTATCATTTAAAAGATCAGAATATTTCTTTTTAAGTTTGCTTCTTAAATCCATATAAACTTCAGCATAAGTGCATTGTTCATAAACATCAAAATAGAAGATACTAGAAAGATTAAAAGTAAATGAGGCTAAAATTTTCCAACCGATAAAACTTAAATCAAGTTTAAATAAGTTAAATTTATTGCCATTTGTTAATGCCTTACTTAATTTGAAAGCATCTTTTACTCTAATATTAGGATTTTCAGCTAAGATATAAGGTATCATACTATATTCATAATGTTTGATAATTCCACCTATAATTGTTAAATCCCATAAGAATTGATAAATCATTCTTACAAATAATATTCTGGCTAGTTGCCATGTTTTTTTAACTTTATAAGGGAATAAAAGTTTATCAATTTTAGTATTTCTATACTTTCTTTGCTCTAAAAAGTATCTGTTTCGTCCAATTATAATAACATTTTGAATTAATAAGAAAATAGCAAATGATATTAAAGATGCAATTAATATTGTTATGAAAATACTTATATTACCTTTAAAAAATAAACTATTAAATGCATTTATAATTCCAAATATAAATGAATCATTATCCATTATTTGATTAAAGAAAACTGCTAAAACTCCTCGATTATATTTTTTTGTTGAAAAATCATTTTTGGCAGTATCATGTTTATTAACTATATCTCCAATAACTTCTTTAGCTTCTTCTTTATTATCAGGTATTTTATCAGTTATTTCAATATTAGAAACTGGATTTGAATCAAATATATTAGTAACATAATCATATCCACCAGCAACTAATAGAGATGCTAAAAAGACTAAGATAACATTTCTGAAATAATGTGACTTAACACTTTTTCGTGCTTTTTGTTTTAATTCTTTTCTACTACTCATAACAACCTCTTTAATTATATTATAAATATTTATAAAAGCATTTACTCAAAAATCTGGCTTTATTTTATCATAAAAATCATATTTTAGCAAGTATTGTTTTAAATAAAATATCCACCATGATTGTGGATAAAAAAAATAATGAAATTTCTAAAAAAAATATCCACAAAAAAGTGGATAAAAATTAATTATAAATTTTGAATTTCTTTTTTTAAGATTTTAATTGAATTTAATAGTTTATTATTTTCTTCTTTAGTTAATTTTAATTTAATAATATCTCTAACCCCATTTTTATTAATAATAGCTGGAGTACTTATAAAGATATCATTTTTGGTATTATAACAAGAAATGGTGATGATGCTGTTTTCATTTCCTAAAATAGCATTTGTAATTTTAACTAAACAAATACCAATTCCAAAATTAGTAAATCCTTTCTTTTCAATTATTTTATAAGCAGAATTTTTAACTTCTAGATAGATTTTTTCTAATTCACTTTGAGTTAAATAATTTGTTATAGGATTTAAACCAATAGTAGCATTGCTCCATGGGACAAACTCGCTATCACCATGTTCTCCAATTACATAAGCATGAACATTGGCTGGATTAAGTTTTAAACTATCACCAATTAAGTATCTTAATCTTGAAGTATCAAGAGAAGTTCCAGAACCAATTACTTGATTTACTTTAAAGTTAGAATTTTTAAGCTTAGCATATTTATAAACAAGACTAGTCATAATATCAAGAGGATTTGTAGCAACTAAAAAAATACCTTTGAAGTTATTGTCCATAACTTTATTTGTTATATTTTTAATAATTTCCTTATTACTATTAATTAAATCAAGTCTTGTTTCCCCTACTTTTTGATTAAGCCCAGCTGTAATGCAGACAATACTAGCATTAGTAACATCACTATAGTCTCCTACTTTAATTTTTAATTTTGAAGGTGCAAAAGCTAGTGAATGATTAAGATCCATGACATTTCCTATTGCTTTATCTCTATCTATATCGATTATTACTAATTCCCCTACTTTAGTTCTTTGATTAATAATTGCATAAGCATAACTAGAACCTACATTTCCACATCCAATTAAAACTACTTTATTGTTCATAAATATCATTTCCTTTTGATATTATTATGAGCAAATTTTAAATTATTAATAAAAAATAACAATTTTTATGTGAAATTAATGTGAAATAAGTTGATTTTATAGAAAAAAGTATTATATAATGATAGTGGGAGGTCAAAATGAAAAAAAATAACACACTAAAAGTATTACTAATTGCAATTTTATTTACAGCTTTGCTAACTTGGATTTTACCTATTACTTATTTTAATGGATCACTTGCATCAGATGCAAGATTCCCTGCTGGTATATTTGACATTTTAGGTTATCCACTAGGAGTTTTGCCAGGATACTTTATCTCAGCATCTTTTTATATTTTATTAGTAGGTGCTTTTTATGGAGTATTTGAAAAGACTGGAGCTTATAGAAAAGTCTGTGATAAACTTGCTAAAACTTTTAAGGGAAAGGAGATTTTATTCTATGCAACAGTTGTTACTATTTTATCAGTAATTGTTGCATTCTGTGGATTTAGTTATGAATTAATTTTTGTTTTACCACTTTTAGCTTCTGTCATTCTTTTAATGGGACATGATAGAATAACAGTGGCTTTGACATTAATTGGTTCAATTGCAGTTGGAATGATTGGTTCTTTATTTGGAAGTGCTATAACAGGTGCTTACATAGATACTATTAATCAATCAGCATCTACTACATTAAGTTACACAGGATTAATTTGGATTAGAGTAGCAATTCTTATTCTTGGAATCGCCTTACTAACATTTAATATTATATGGCGTTTAAAGAAAAAAGATATTAAGAAAGATGAAGATAAAGAATTGTTAGCTCAAAAAGTTGAAGTTAAGAGCCGTAAAGGTAAAAAACGTGCTATCTGGCCAGCTATCGTTATCTTTGATTTAATTTTAATTTTGATGATATTTGGTTCTATTAACTTCAGTGGAGCTTTTAAAGTTACAATATTTGATACTTTCAATGAAAATGTAATGGCATTTAAGATTTGGGACTATGATATCTTCGCAAAGATACTTGGTTCAAGTGGTCTATTCTCAGGTGCTATTGGTACTTGGAATTCACTAGATTTCTCAATGTTTATAATTCTTGGAACTATCATTCTTGCAATTATGTATAGAATTAAACCAAATGAAATCTTTGAAAGTTATAAAGAAGGAGCAAAGAAATTCGGACTTGCAGCTTTATTAATGTATTTAGCTTATACAGTATTAGTACTTGCTTCTAATCATCCAATTGTTTTAACAATTGTAAAACCTTTAATGGAAATAACTAATGGTTTCAATGCTATTACCCTTGCAGCTTCAACATTCATAACTAGTATCTTCTTTATTGATCCTTACTATACAGCATCAGCTATTTTACCTTATGCTGTAAGTGTAATTCAAGATACTGCAGTTTATCCTTTAATAGTATTTATTTCTCAAGCAATGCAAGGTTTAGTACTATTGATTGCACCAACTAGTATTGTTTTACTAGGTATAACAAGCTACTTAAAAGTTTCTTATACAGAATGGATAAAAAACATTTGGAAAATTTTCTTAGAATTATTATTACTTTGCTTTGTAGCATTCATTGCTGTTATAATTTTTAAATTAGTTTAGTAATTTTAAGATAAAAAATAAAAAATTCGTCATGTGCGAATTTTTTTAATACTTATTTTTTTTCATCGTAGTTTGTGAACAAAAGACCAATATTTATTAATCCAGCTATACCAACAATCGTATAGACTATACGACTTAATAAAGTCATATCTCCGAATATTGTTGCTACTAGGTCAAAATCAAAAATGCCAATTAAACCCCAATTAATTGCCCCAATTATAGTAAAAACTAAGGCTATCTTTTGTAATATTTGCATAAAACTCCTCCTATCACTAACTATCATAAACAAAAAAAATAAAATTATTCATGAATATTTAAAAAAAATATCAATATAATTAATTGAAAGAAAGAAAAAGGGGTTTTTAAATGAAAAAATTTTTAATTTTATTAATGGTACTTAGTGTTATCTTGATAACAGGATGTGGTAAAAATGGAGTAGATAATATTTTTAAAGATTTAACAGATAAAGTTAATAAATTAAATAGCTATACTTTAAATGGTAATTTAACAGTTAAAAATAATAATAATTCATATAATTATAATGTAAGTGTAAGCTATATGGAGAAAGATAAATTTAGAGTATCATTAGTAAATACTGCTAATAATCATGAACAAGTAATTCTTCGCAATGATGAAGGAGTTTATGTTCTTACACCTAGTTTAAACAAGAGTTTTAAGTTTCAAAGTGATTGGCCATATAATAATTCACAAGTTTATCTTTTAGCATCAATCATTGATGACTTAAATAATGATAGTAATATTACAAAAGAAGAAAAAGATTCTATGTATATTTTTACTAGTACAGTTAATTACCCAAATAATCCTAATTTAGTAAAACAAAGAGTAACAGTTGATAAAGATTTAAAAATTACTAAAGTTGAAGTTTTAAATTCTAATTCAGAAGTTGAAATGACTTTTGATATAACTAATATTGATTATGGTCCAACATTTGATGAATCTTACTTTGAAGTAAATAGTATTATTAATACAAATAATAATAATCAACCTGGAAATGATAATAATAATACAGATAAAAATGCAGAAACTGAAAACAAAGAACAAAATACAACAAATGAAAATCAAAGTACTGACAACAATACTAATACTAATGAAGATGCCAGTGGTAATAAAGAAGATACTAATAAAGATACCAATAAAACAGAAACAACAGCAACACTTGAAGATATTATTTATCCATTATATTTACCAACTGGAACTGTATTAGAAGATCAAGAAAAAGTAAGTAAAACTGATGGAGAAAGAGTAATTTTAACATTTGGTGGAGATAAAGGATTTACTTTAGTTGAAGAAACTGTAACACCATCTAAAGAATTCACAGTTATTCCAACCTATGGTGAACCACTTCAAGTAAATGATACAATTGGAGCTGTAACTGATAATTCCCTTAACTGGGTAAGTGATAATATAGAATATTATATAGTATCAGATGTAATGAGTTCTAAAGAGCTTTTAGATATTGCTAATTCAATTAGTACTGAAGCAACAGTTGCATCTTTAAAATAAAAGATTAATGTCATTTGGCATTAATTTTTTTGATATTCTATTTCTATAATATCTAATCTTTCAAAATAAGTATTAAGTTTTGAAAACTTTAAATAACTATTTTTAAATTTTAATTTTTTTAAATAATAATTAGTTAAATGTAAATAACCTAGTAAGATTCCATTTACATAAACTAAAATTCTATTTCCTTGAAATCTTATTTTATTTCTTTTAAAAAATTTATTAACATACTCAATAACATCATCATCATTATTTTTATTAAAACCAACATCATATAAAAATTTAATATCTAAAATTAAATCATTTTTATTTATTTTATAATTTGTTTTCATATTATTATTTTGTTATGTTAATTTAAGATTATACAAATTATTATAAAAAAGAGATATAGTTTTATATTTTAATATTAGAATTATAGCAAATAATCAAAAAGATATTGAATTTCTAAATTAAATATGATAAGATAATTTTGTGTTTGATTGAAGGAGTAAGTATAAAATACTTTTAAGAGAAGTAATGTTTGGTGAAATTTACTAAGATATTTTATATTGAAGACATCAATTATAGAACAATCGTTTATTTGCGTTAAAAATAAAGAGCATGAAAAGTCATGAACTAAAGTGGTACCGCGGGGATTACTCGTCTTTAGATTTAGGACTTTTTTTAATTTAAGGAGGAGAAAATGAAAAAAATTTATTTAAACGAATTAAAAAACTATTATGACAAGACTGTTGAAATATCAGGATTTGTTGATAATATTAGAGATTTGCAATGGGTACAATTTGTAATATTAAGAGATAATACTGGAAAAGTACAAATTACAATTGAAAAATCTGAAGAGAAAAATAAAGAAATGGTTGAATTGATTTCTAATTTACCACTTGAAAGTACTATTACGATTAAAGGAAAAGTAATGGAAAGTCCTAAGGTTAAATTAAATGGAATGGAAGTTATTCCTGAATCTATTGAAGTTACAAGTAAAAGTGCTTTAGAGTTACCTTTCAATTATAAAGATTTAACTGGAGTAAATTTAGATACAAGACTTGATTATCGTTTTATAGATCTTAGAAGTGAGAGAAATTTATTGATATTTAAAGTTCAAAGTACTATTGTTAGATACATGAGAGAATATTTATATAATAATAAATTTATGGAAATTCATACACCTAAATTTATTGAAACAGCAAGTGAATCTGGAAGTGAAGTATTTGAAGTAAAATATTTTGACAGAAAAGCATATCTTGCTCAAAGTCCTCAATTTTATAAACAAATGGCTATGGCAAGTGGTTTTGACAGAATCTTTGAAGTAGCTCCTTGTTTTAGAGCTGAAAATTCTAATACTAGTAAGCATGCAACTGAGTTTACTTCATTTGATGTTGAAATGAGTTATATTGATTCAGTTGATGATGTTATGAATCTTGAAGCTGAAATGTTAACGTATGCCTTTTCTAAATTAAAAGATGAGTTAGGAGATGAAGTAAAAAGAGTATTTGATAAAGAAATAGTTGTCCCTACCCTACCTTTTCCAACTATGAAATTAGGAGATATTTATACTGAACTTGAAGAAAGATATAAATATAAAGTAGATGATAGTGAAAAAGTTGATTTAACAACTGAAGCTGAGAGATTATGTAAAAAACTTGCGCACGATAAATTTAATCATGAATTTATCTTTGTAACAGACTTCCCTGCTGAAAAAAGAGCTTTTTATCATA
>CANRCN010000040.1 GCA_947629135.1 uncultured Bacilli bacterium
ATAAAAGATAACATTCCTTTGGCTTTAAAACTTAAATTTTTATCCCTTAAATGATAGTTACTCATAACTGTATAATTTTTTGTTTTTTCAATTTTAAATACCATAAGTTTATTCTCCTTTTCTTTTCACAAAAAAAAGCAAATCATATTGATCTGCTTCTAATTATTTTTTTATAGTTATCTTACATCCATATTATTAATCAATCAGTTTCACCTTTTAATAATTTATTTATTTTATCATTAATAGATTCTATTTTATTGTGAGTTTCATTTATAATAGTTTCTCTCTCTAAATATAATTTTGCAATTTCTTTTTGTTTCTCTAATGGTATTAAATCTACATAGGTATTTAATAATCCATAAGAGTTTATTATTAACTTTGTATTTTGTATCTGATTATTAAAAATAGACTTATTACCAAGAGAACTATTCATATATACAACCAAATAGCATGGATTCAATTTTTGAATATTCTCTACTCTTATAACATAAAAGTTTTCTGAACATATAAATTTAATATTATTTTCAATATTTATCAATGCACATTCAAACCTAGAGCCACGAGCTGTAACTAAAATATCATTATTTTTTAGTAAATGTTTATCCATTTTCTTTTCATATTTTATCTTTTCAAGATTTTCATAGTTAATTCTATTTTCATAAATATCGCTTAATTTTATAAAGTAACAATTTTCATACTCTTCAGATGATACCTCTTTATTACCTCTAAACCCCCTTTGTATAGTTATATAAGACTTTAATAATGCTGGATTCCTCATTTCACTTGTTATATTAGAAAAATAATTTGATGGTATAAATGAATACTGTTTTTCCTCAAAATTAATCTTATCTCTTAAAATACAGTTACCTGATACATTTTCATAAGATTCATATAAATCTTTGAGATTTAAAATATTTTTCCCATCAGATAATGTAATCATGTTTCTAGCATCTAATAGTTTTATTCTTTCATTTGATTTACTTAATACTAACATAATATTTTCATTTTGATTATTTTCAAAAAGATTCTTAGGCAATTCTATTATAGCCTCTACTAAACCATTTTTAATTAAATACTCTCTTATCGTTGAATCATTCTTTTTAAACATAGGTTCTTTTTCAAAGATTAGTACAGCTTTAGATTTATTAGTCATTAAGCTAATAATTCGATCAACAAAGTACCAAACTGAAGAATTATTTTTACCAATAGTAATGTTTTTAGGAGTAGAATAATCAAAAGAAAATTTGCTTGTAAGTAAAGATGAAAAGAATATTCCATCATATTGAGTATCTGCAATATAGTCTAATGATGTAAATAAATCTAGTTGATAATCACAATTTAACATTAACATTCTTATTTCAGTATCTATCAATGAATTAATATCATTGGTGTATCCATTAATAGAAATATTACTACTATTCTCTCCAGCATAAACAAGAAAATTACCTCGTCCACATTCCAAATCTAAAAGCGTTCCACCCTTTTTAATTTTTAATAAATATAAAATAAAATTTGATAATGCTTCAGGAATTTCATTGTTCCCTTTCTCAAATACATTTGATAAATCAAGTCTGATAAAATCTAAATATTCTTCTCTACTATGTGAAATAATAAATTTTATTATTTTTTTTATATTTACATCTGGAGATTGTTTCAATAAATCGGTCAATGATTTATTGATTAAATCCAATTCATTTTTTGAATAAACTTTCTTATCAAGATTGTCTTTAATATAACTAATGAACAAAGCAAAATTCTCATATTTATTGTCAATTTTAACATCATATTTAATTACCATATAAGAAATGAAAATAAATTCTATAATGTTCTTTTGATTTAACCTGCTTTCTCTTACTAATTCTTTAATTTCCTCTAATATACTCATATTTGCTCACCTTTTTTATATAGGGTTGAGATCTACCCAATACTTTTCTGATAAAATATTACTATATTTTGGGGTACAAGTCAACCCAATACTGTAAAAAATTAAAAACACCATTATCGGTGTTTTTCGTTTAAGTATGTTAGGTCAATTTTAAATATATATTTTTGCCGAATACCTAATAATATAAGGCTTTTCTCCCAAAGCTACTTGTCCTCTACGGATAGTTGAATAAACACTTTTTAAGGAGTGGCTAGACCACGAGCAATTGCAATTGCTTTAATAGCTTGATTAATAGCTCCAGCCCCAACTGCTTGTATTTCTACACTTGTTTTTTCTTTAAAAACATTAGCAAGGGCTCCAGCTACACTACTTGGGTTAGATTTACTGCTTACTTTAAGTGTTTCCATGTATATTTCCTCCGTTCAATTAATTATATTAATATTAAAAAAAAAAATAACTATAATTTTGTTATTTTTTTTAATAAGGCTTATCTCTTAGCCAACTCATGAAATCTAACACTTTTTGCTTTTCATCAGAATTTTCTATTACCTTAGGCAACCACTTTTCATATCCATAATTTGTACTATAAAGATAACAAGGTATAACTTTATCTGTCTCAATATAAGAATTACTTTCTCGATTAAATTCAAGATTTACTTGATAAATAATAGTTCGGTTAATTAAGGTAGTTGTACCACCAAATAAGAAACTACCTAGAGAATAAACAATTTTTTTATTTTTATAAACTTCAATTGGTTGTAATACATGAGGATGAGCTCCAAGAACTAAATCTGCTCCTGCATCAACAAATGCATGAGAATATTTCTTTATTTCAGCAGGTGGACTAAATAAATACTCTGTTCCACCATGAAAATAAACTATTATATAAGTAACTTTATCTTTAATACTTTTAATTTGATTGACTATTTCATCAGATTGGAAACTATGAAATAAATTAGCACATATTAATCCTATCTTAATACCATCTTTCTCTAAAATAACTGGATCTTCTCCACCATATGTAACCCCAGCATTTTTTAAAGCTTTAATTGTATCAAGATAACCATCATAATTATAATCATATGTATGATTATTCATAATAGAAACTACTTCAATACTACTTTCTTTATAAATATTGGCATATTTCATTTTACTATAATACCAAAATGCAGGTGTATAATTTTTAATAGTTGGTAATAAATTTTTATCTGTAAAAACATTTTCACCATTAGCAATTGTAAAATCATCCTGTTCAAAAATATACTTAACATTTTTAAAAGGAAAACTATAATCATGAGTCTCTAATAAATCTTGAAAATTTTCAGGATATTTTTCTCCTTTAAAGGATGCAAGTAAAGAATCACCTATAAAAGATAATTTAATATTAACTTTTTTAGATTCTTCTTTATTTTTTTGCTTAGCAACAACACTTTGAATAGCTCCTTCAATATTATTAGCACTTTTTAGGGCATTATTTTCATCTTGAAAGATACTAGCAACAGCAATCACTAAAATGCCAGCAAAAAAGAATAACATTGAAATATAAGTATTAGTATTCTTAGACATATGCTCTCCTTAAAGAAAAAATAGTTTATTAACTATTTTTCATTTTTATTTTCACTTTTTGTTTTATATTTTTCAAGAACTGTATCAATTCCTTGAAAACTTAATTTATCATTATCTTTTAATTCTTTAATAGTATCATATTTAACAATTTCTTTATCTAACATCATATCAAGTATCTTAGTATTTAAAACATCTGAATCTTTTTCATCTTTTAACTCATATATTTCATTTACTAATTCGACTGTATCACTTGTAATATTAGATAGCACTGGTGATGATGAAAGAATTGTATTACTTAATTTGCTTTCCATAAATGGCTCAAAGCTAAAAGCTGGTTGACTCAAGAAGAATAACATAACAAAAGCTATTACATATCCTTCTAATATTCCAGCAATAAAACCTAGTATTTTAGATGGTATTGCAAGAATAACAGTAATCTTTAATAATTTTTCAAATACTCCTGTAAATCCTAAAATAATATTATATATCATTAACAAAATTGCTAAAATAACAACAAATGATAAAAGTTGATATACAAGAACATTTAAAACAGCAACTCCCTTAAATAAATTTGGAAAGTCAAATATAGGTAACTTTAATAACAAGAAATCTCCAAGTGGATTTTTTAATTTATAAGCAAGGTAGAACACCAAAAGTGTTCCTAAAAACATTACTACTTCTCTAAATACTCCCCTTTTAAAACCTATAACTCCTGATATTAGTAAATAAAGTATTATTATAATGTCAACTATATTCATCTAATCAGTCCTTTCTATAATGATTCAATATCGTCCTTTTTAGGTTCTACTCCTGCTTGAGGAGTTGGTGCTACACTTGGTAATGGTGCAACTTCTGGTGCCGCAGGCACTGGTGCAACAGCAGGTGCTACAGGTCCAAGAGTTGGCTCTGCAGGTTTAACTTCGGGTGTTGCAGGTGCTGGAGTTGGTGGCACAATATTAATGGTCGCTGGTGTCACCGTTGGAGCAACAGAAGGCATTGGTGCAACTTCTGGTGTAACTGGAGTTGCAACAGGTGCTGGAGCAACCTCTGGTGTAACAGGAGTAACAGCAGCTGGAGTCTCCAATGGTGCAACTGGTGTTACTTCTGGAGCTGGAGCAACTGGAGTTGCTTGAGCTACAGGAGCTTCAGGAGTTGCTACTGCAACTGGAGTTTCTACTTGAACTGGAGTTGCTTCAGGTGTTGGAGCTATTGGAGTTGTAGCACTTGCATCTGTAACAGGTACAGCTCCTTCGCTAGTATTATCACCTTTCTTTTTTCCTCTTAGTGAAGAAATAAAAATTATAATCGATATAACAATTAACAAAATTCCTAAAAGTGTTAAAATTCCTGGTGTTGTTAAAAACCAACTTAATTCAAAACTATTCATAATAATCCATCTCCCAATCTATTCTAGTTTTTCATATATATATGATAGCAAAATTTTCTTATAAAATCAATCCTTTTTTTAATTTTTTTTAATATTTTATCTTTTATAATCACTTGCCTTTATATTTGTTTTAATTGAAACATTTAATCCATCACTACTTACTAATATATTTCCATCTTTATAACTATAATAAAAACTTGCCCCAACATTTTTTAAATAAGTTTTCTCGCTTCTTGAAGAAAGTTCATCTTTAGAATTAGTCAAAATTACATACTTTGGGCTTATAGCATTTACAAAAGTTTTTCCAAGTGATGCATTACCATGATGAGGATACTTAAGAACATCTATATCTAAAATACTCTTATCAAATTTTTTTAATATATTAGAATATTGAACATTATCTCCTGTAAACAAGAATTTAGTATTACCATAAGTAAGTATAAAATTTAAAGAATTGTAATTCTGTCTATACTTATTTTGACTTTTTGTTTGAAAATCTATAGGACCAATACAATAAATATTCATATCTCCTATATTAATATTATCTGATACTTTCATAATATTAATATCTTTTTTTTGCTTTTTTATTTCACTTAAAATGTATTTTTGATCCTCACTATCACAATACTTACTATAACAAGTATTTAAATCTTGTGGATAATATATCTTATCAATCGTAAAGTTTTGTAAAAGTACTGCTTGGGCTTGAATGTGATTATAATGTAAATGTGACCCAATTAAGGCATCAATATGATTTACACCTAAATCTTTTAAATAAGTTGTTATCTTATTCCCTTTATTATAACTTCCACCATCAATAAATATAGTTTTATCACTATCTCGAATGACAATAGCATCTTCTCTTCCAACATTTATATAATGAACTTCTAAATCATACATATTTTTAAAGTTACAATTAACTTGCTTATAATTACCTGCATTATCATATATTATTATATAAGCACTTTTTAATTTACTAGAAACAAGATATGTTGTTAAATTAGTTTCTAATAATAAATTAGAATCTCCATAAATTTTATATTTTTTTATTCCACTTTTTGAATCATTTGCATTAATACTAATACTTGTTGTTCCATTTTTATAATAAGCTGTACAAGTTCCATTTGGTACTTCGGAATCAATATTATTAATTGTAATTTGTTTAGTAACATAATTATAACTCTTATCATAAATGTAAAAAGTATATGTCCCATTTTTCTTAATTATATATTTACTTACTTTATCTTCTTTATAAGTATCATCTGGATATCTAACATAAGAAAAATTATCTCCTAAAACATTAATTGTAACTGTAACACTATTTGTATAATTTGTATTATCAACACTAAGAGATGCATCAATTATTCCTTCTTTTACAATAACTTGCCTTGTTAATATTTTTTCATTTTCTGAATCTATATTCAAAATATAATTTATTAAATACGTTCCAGGTTTACTAGTATCAACATTTCCTTCTATAGTAACTTTATCATGATAATCATTAAAAGAATTATCATAGGCTTCATAACCATATTCTATATAAGTATCACCTTGTTCTAAAATTATCATGTTATCACCTTTAAGTTCAAAAGTTATAGAAGAATTAATTTCTTCATTTTTTAATACTTTAATATTTCTTGTTTTTTTTATATTATTATAAGAATAGATAATTCTATAAGTTCCTTCTTTATTAAGATCAAGATCAGATGTTACTTTAACTTCTGTTTTGGTAATTTCACCATTTTCTTTAATGGCATAATAACCTGGTTCTATATATTTATCCCCAATATTAAGTGTTATATTTCTATCTCCAAACAAAACAATTTCTTCTTGATAAGTAATATTAGGTATAACATTATCTTTTTTCTTATTACTACTAAAAACTATAATTAAAGAAATAATCAAAGCTAAAATTAATCCTATGATAATTAATTTCTTATACTTATACAACTTTTCCATAGTAACCTATTTAAATAATAATACAATTAATGTTACAAGGGCTATCCCTAATCTATACCACATAAATATATTATAATCATGTGATTTAATATATTTAAGTAAAAATTTAATACATAAAAGTCCTGAAACAAAAGCAACAACAACACCAATTATAAAAGTTACAGGAGCTTCTAATATTAAACTAAACATTTCCCCTTTTAATAAATCAATAGCAAGAGCACCAGCTACAACTGGAGCTGACAAGAAAAATGAAAACTTAGCAGCATCTTCTCTTTTCATTTTTAAAACTCTACTTGCGGCAATTGTTGTACCACTTCGTGAAAATCCTGGAATTAAGGCTAAAACTTGGCTACAGCCAATTATAATTGCATCACTTAATTTCATATCTTTAAAAGTTTTAGTTTGTTTATTTAATTTATCACATAGATAAATAATTATACCCATAACTGCTAAAGCAATGCAGATTAAAACATAATAACTTCTAAAGAATTCTTCAATAACCTCATCAAACAAAACTCCAACTATAGCAGCAGGAATAGTTGCAGCTACTATATACCAAAGAATTTTACCATCAGTTGTCTTTACTCCTTTAGTAAAACCATCTTTAATCATATTTAAAAAATCTTTAAAGAAGTAAACTAATATTGCAAGTAATGTTCCAAAATGAAGTGCTATATCAAAACTCATTCGATAATTTTCAGATAAAAAAGCTCCTACTCCAAAAATATCTCTAAAGATTATTAAATGAGCACTTGATGAAATTGGTAAAAACTCTGCAATTCCTTGGACTATCCCTAAAATAATAATTTGAATAATTTGTATAAAATTCATATAATTCCTCCAATCCTATTAAGTATATCATACTTTTCTAAAAAATATATATTTTTTTTGATAATTTTTCCTACTTGACATATATTTTAATATGAAAAAAGAAACATTTGTTAAAAGTACAATTATTTTAATGATAGGTGGATTACTTACAAAATTACTTGGTATTTTAATTAGAGTTATCATGACTAGAAACTCATCTCTTGAAGTAATTAGTCTTTATATGTTAGTCATGCCAACTTTCTCTTTAATGATGGCTATAAGTCAACTTGGATTTGCAACTGGTATTTCAAAAGTTGTAAGTGAAAATAAAGATAGTTCAAAAAAAATTTTATTTTCAATATTACCACTTTCAATTATTATTAATATTCTCCTTACCATTTTATTAATATTTACAAGTCACTTTATAGCTTTTAATCTTTTAAAAAACGAAAATGCTTATCTTCCTATTCTTGCTATTAGTTTAGTATTACCATTTGACAGTCTATCAAGTATTTTAAGAGGTTTCTTCTTTGGAAAAGAAAAAATGATTCCACATGTTACAAGTAATTTATCTGAACAATTAGTAAGACTTTTATTCATGATTTTAATATTACCTAATATTTTAAAATTTGGACTTATTTTTACTACTACTTCTTTAATTTTAATAAATGTTTTTTCAGAATTAGTATCAAGTATTGTTTTAATTTTCTTTTTACCAAAAAAATTTAAAATAGAAAAATCAGATTTAAAACCAAGTTTAAAAAGTTCTATAAATGTTTTAGAAGTAGCTCTTCCTACAACTGCAACTAGAATAATAGGAACCATTTCTTATTTCTTTGAACCAATTATCTTAACTTATGTTTTAACTTTAAATGGATATACAAATGACTATATTGTAACTCAATATGGAGTTATCAATGGTTTTGTTATGCCAATTTTACTACTACCAGGATTCTTTACTAATGCCATTTCTAATGCTCTTTTACCAGTTGTCTCAAGAGAATATGCTAAAAATAATTATTCTTATATAAAAAAGAAACTTAAACAAGCTCTTTTCTACTCTTTATTAATTGGTATTCCTTCTACTATCCTTATTATGTTTTTTCCAAACATATTTTTAAATTTTCTATATAAAACAACTCATGGAGCTTTATATATTAGAAAAATAGCCATTGTCTTTATTCTTTATTATATAGAAGCTCCCCTTTCATCATTCCTTCAAGCAACCAATCGGGCTAAAGAAGTAATGTATGATAACTTTATTGGAATTATTTGTAAAACTGTAGCTTTATTTCTTTTAAGTTTTATTAAAAATATTGGTCTTTATAGTTTATTAATTGCATCTGGATTGAATGTTTTAATCACTACCTTAAGACACTTAAAACATATTAAAGATTTATTTCACGAAAAATATCCACCTATTAGTGGATAATTATTTTAGCTTACTATCACCTGTTTTATAATCAATTTCTATTCCATCTTGAATATTATAAACATATACATGAAATTTTATACCACGTCCATCATCTTCAACCGATAATCCCTCCATTACAACTCCATTTGCAAGAAGATTAGCTCCCTCATAAATAGGAGTTACTCTGTATAAAACATGATTATTAGTTTTCTTTACATATTCAGCAACCTTATTTTCAAATTCAAGCATTCCTTTAGTATTCATATATCTTGTACAAGTAATTAAATTTTGTTCATTCGCATTTTCACCTGTTAACTGATATCCAATTAAATGACATCTATTATATAAATATTTACCATCTACAATATCATATTTAACAGTATGCCAACCACTTGGCTTTACCATTCCAATTGAACCTCTCTCTTCCGTTGGCATCAAACTTTTATCTATCTTAGCAAAAGCAACACCTGCTCTTCCTAAAATATCTAAATTACTATAATATTCAAAAGTTTCTCGTGCCTTATCTGCTTCACTAAAATTTGGTTCATTATTATCTAAAATTACATAACTTTTTCCATTATATTCTGGAATTGTTGTTAAAGAATAAGATTCACTTGGTAAAACTTTTATTAAAAAATCATTTATCTCACTATGAAATACACTATAAATTATAACTAACCCAATAATAAATAATTCTATTACTGTCTTCTTCATACTACATTACCTCTATAATATTAATTTACTAAAATATTATAAATTTGTCAATTATTTATTAGAACAAAATCGATTTTAGAATAAATACTAAAATCACTTGGAAGCCTCACAGCTTCTCTTTTCAGGATACTTTGTATCCTTCATAGACCAAGATCGATGGTTACATCTGTTTTTTATTTTATTTAATTTATAATTATTCTAAATTAACTTTAATTCTCTACCTAAGTTTGAATTAGATATAAGTTCTAAATTGTTCCATTTTTACCCTCACTTTCTTAACAAATTATTATATATTTTATTTTTAGATTAGAAAGACTTTTTTGGTACTTTTTAAATCTATTTTTAGATATTTAATTAGGCTATAGACTTTTTTATATGAAATTTTGAAATGCACTTTCTTTATATATAAAAAAATAGGAAACTTAATTCCTATTCCATACTTTCTAACATCTTAATTATACTTATGCCATAACCTTTTGTATTATCACTTATAACTGTATGTGTTACAGCTCCTATTATTTTATTATTTTGAATGATTGGTGAACCACTCATTCCTTTTACTATTCCACCAGTTTTTTCTAATAATTTTTGATCTATAATCTTAAACAAAATATTTTTAGTTGTATTCTCTTTATCTACACTTAAAATTTCAATATTGAAATCTTCTACTTCATTATTATCTAAAGTAGTTCTTATAATAGCATTTCCTAATTTTATATCATCTATTTCACCAACTTCAACTAGTTTTTTAGAGTCATAGTCATCACTATAAGTACCATATATACCAGTTTCCTCGTTTTGGTCAATTGTTCCATATACAGAATTAAAATAGAATTTAGCATTTTTTTCACCTGGTTCTCCATCACGACTTTTATCAATTGACAATACATCTGATTTGAAAATTTTTCCATCTTTAACTTCAAATTTAACATTACTCTTAGAATCAGTAATACTATGTCCTAAAGCTCCATATCTATTTGTTTTTGGATCAATATAAGTTAAGGTACCAATTCCAGTTACACTATCTTTGACATACAATCCTGTTTTAAAAACACCATCATCTTCTTTAACTAAACTTAAATTAGTAGTTTTTAAAACATTTTTTCTTTTATACCCTATTTTTAAACTAATTGTATCTTCATTTGTATTAATTAATTTTAGCATATCATTTATTGAAGTTATTTTAGTATCATTTATAAATACTATTAAATCTCCTACTTTCAAATCACTTTTTTCATTTTTAGTATCATAAAAACCGACAACTAAGATTCCATCGCTTTGAATATTAATTCCTAAATTCATTCCACCTGGAACTAGATATTTTGAAATTGCAAAAGTGTTAAATGGAAGTATAAAAAGTGTTAAAAAAAGTATTAGTAGTTTTCTTTTAAAATTCATAATCTCACTCCTTTTAAAATTAACTACAATACTATTATTAACTAAAATATTTATTTAAACGTTCCAATATTTACTATTACTTATTAATAATTTCTAATACTTTATCAGTTATATTTTTAACAGTATAACCAAAATACTCTAATACATCATCTTTAGATGCACTTTTTCCAAAACTTTCCATACCTATAACTTCATAAGTTAATCCATAATAATAATTAGGACTACCTAAAGTAATAGCAATTGTTTTTTCATTTCTAATTTTCTTAATTAAGTTTTTATTAATATTTTTAATGCAAGGAACACTATAAACTTTAGTATCTATTCCTATTTCTTTTAAACTTTTACTAACTTCAATTGCTAAACCTAATTCCTCTCCATTAGCAATTAAATTAATATAATCCTTAGCATCTGTATCAATTATAAGATACATTCCATTTTTTACTTCACTAATCTTAGTATGTTCAGATATTTTTTTATTATCCCGAGGTAAAACTAAGCAACAAGGATTTTTATGTTCTAAAATATCTATATATGATGCAACTAATTCATTAAAATCATAAGGCCTATAAATTTTTAAATTAGGTATTAATTCAAGAGATGCTAATTGTTCAATTGGTTGATGTGTAGGTCCATCTTCTCCAACTGTAATAGAATCATGGGTAAAAATATAAATTACTCCTAAATTCATCATTGCAGACATTCTAATACTTGGTCTCATATAATCTGAAAAAGTTAAAAAGGTACTACCAAATGGTCTTAAACCAGCAAGTGCCATTCCATTCATAATTCCTGCCATTGCATGTTCTCTTATTCCAAAATAAATATTTCGACCATCATATGAAGATTCTCCAAATATCTTTTCATCTTTTAAATTTGTCTTACAAGAGGATGATAAATCAGCACTTCCTCCTATTAGTAAAGGAAATTTACTTGCAACTTCATTTAATATTTCTCCTCCTAAATCTCTTAAAGATTTATCTAGATAATCAATATTAAAATCTGTTAAACTATAAGTTATTTCTTTATTAATTAATTTATCTATAAAGTTTTTATCTTCTAACTTTTCATACTTTTCTTTAAAACTATTAATATTATCTTTACATCTTTCTCTTACTGTTTCTTTAAAATCTTCTATAACATCACTTGCAACTGTAAAAGGAGCTTCATGTAAATCTAATTTTTCTTTAACATTTAATATATCTTCTTCATCAAGTGGTTTTCCATGAACTATATTAGATCCTGCATTTTTAGAATATTCTCCAATTATTGTTTTTACTATAATTATACTTGGTAAATTAGATTCTTTAGCTAAATTAATCGCATCATCTATACTCTTTGGATCCCTTTCACTTTCTATAACGTTAAAGTTAATACTTTCAAATCTTTTTTTAATATCTTCTGTACTGCTTATTTTTAAATTATTATCCAAGGTAATATTATTACTATCATACAAAACAATTAATCTTTTTAATTTTAGAGTTCCTGCTAAAGTTAATGCTTCATAAGTAATTCCTTCTTCTAGTTCGCCATCTCCACATAACACATAAGTATAATAATCAATCAATCCATTACTTTTTTGTTCTAAATACATACTAGCTAAAGACATACCAACAGCATTAGCAACACCTTGTCCTAAAGGTCCAGTCGATGCTTCAACTAAAGGAGTTACAAAAATTTCTGGATGACCAGGGGTTATAGAATCTAACTTCCTTAACTTTTTTAAATTATCAAGTTCAATTAAACCTAATAAATAATCTACTCCATATAATAAAGGTACACCATGTCCAGCTGATAAAACAAATCTATCTCGATTAACATAATCTAAATTATCTAAATCAATATTCATATGTCTTTTAAACAAAGTATATATAATTGGAGCTGCTCCTAAACAAATACCAGGATGTCCTGAATTAGCTGAATG
>CANRCN010000041.1 GCA_947629135.1 uncultured Bacilli bacterium
CAAGAGCTAACTTAAAAAGTTTAGGTGTAACTAAAGAAGATGTAAACTTGTATTTTGAACTAGAAAATGATTCAAATAAAGAATCAAATAATCAAGATAGAGTAACTCCAGTTCCAGATAATAAGCCTGTAAATAAACAAGAAGTTATCGTACATGAAAATAGCGACACTAATGCTGATACAAAGAAAAAATTAGATAGAGCAAAAGAAGTATTAGATGAATGGGGCAGAAAAAACAGTACTAATAAAACTAATTACGGTGAAATTTCATTAAAAAGATATGCTGAAACAGGAACTGTTTATGTTGCTAATACAAAACAATCATATATTACATCAGCAAATGGAGTTAGATCATTTATAGCATCACTTGATCCTAAAATTGTTAAAGCTTATTTAGATGGTAATTTAGTTGCTGAAAATAAATTTGATAATTACAATAAAGAATCTTTCAATAATAATACTATAGAAAAAGGTAGTTATAAGAAAATGTATGATTTCTTTAAAAAATTGGCTACTAAGAATGCTAAAACAATTGGAGTAGATCAAGGAGGAATAAATAGTCTTTGCAGGTATTACATAGATGGAATTGAATATTCGTATTATGATGCTAAAGATATAGTTAATGATTATATTAAAAATGGTCGTCCTAAACCTAAAGTTAAAAAAGTGGCAACAGCAGAATACACTAATTTGAAAAATGAGTTAATGGCTAAAGGATTCACTGATTCTCAGGCTTCAATAATTCTTTCAAGTATTGATGATGTTGGAGCTTGTAGCTATGCAGCAAAAGCTAATAGTATATTCTATAAATTTTCTGAAAATCCAGAATTATTTGAAGAAAAATTTGGCTTCTCAATGTATAAAACAGATGCAAATGGTAAAAAGATTCTTAATGGAAATGAGTTATTATTAGATATGTACTTATTTGCAAATGATCGAGCAAATGGAGGTAAGCTATTCTATAAAGATTCTAAAACTGGCACGTACGTTTTTAGATGTAATAATACAGTTGATGTTTTTGGTAGACAAATGTTAGATACAGAATCTCAAATATATATGTCAACCTCTGGTGGTTCTAATAATCGTGTATTATCTCGGTATTTGGATTCTAAAGGTTTAAGTTGGCATTCTAAGAATTTAATAACTAATCCTAAAAATAAAATAATGTCTGACAGAGCTTTCAACAGATGCATTACTGATATTGATCAAGCTATAAAAGATGGAAAAGGTGTCCAATTAAATATCTTTTCAGATGGTCCGAATATTAGAATGATAAACCAAGGAAACGGAAGCGATTCTTCAACCAAAACTTGGAGTGAAGGAGAAGGTCATGCAGTATTTATAATGGGACGTAACAACGAGGGCTTCTTAGTTAGTTCTTGGGGTGAAGAATATCTTATTTCATATGCTGATTTAAAGAATGGTGGTTACTTTAATATAATGATAGATGATGTTGGAGTTAATAGTATTGGATCAGCAAATGTTGTTTCAAATTGGGTTAAATCTTTTCAAAATAGAGTTAAAGAATCTGGTGATAATCTAAAACAAGCTGAAATATTTACATCAACTCCAAAAACTATAAATAAAACATCATCCAAAGGTACTGATAATTCTTTAGATGGATATATAAATATGCGAGTGGTAAACTTAAAGGATAGTAGTGAAACTCCAAATGCAAGTGGTGTTGTAACCCTTCAAAACACAACTTCAGATAATCAAAGTAAAATTGGAATTATTGGAGGCCCACCTGCAATATCAAAACATTTAATATATGATATAGAACAATGGAGTAAAGATTTTAGGGTTGAAATTAAAGATTCTTCAAATACAAGCAGCAAAAAAACATTAAGCGAATTTACGGAACATTTAGCACACATATATAAAGATATCTGTGGGCTATCTGATGCAGAAAAAGTAGAATTCTTTGGAAAAGATTATTTGCAAGCAAAACAGTACTTTGAAAAATTGTTAAAAGAATCCACTGGAAAATATAAAAATACTATAGATTATTATAAATCCCTTGACCTTCCAATGAAAATGATGTTAGGAATGTATATTGATGGATATTATAAAGAAATGAATACATTGTTTTCAAGATTGTTTAATGGAAAAACATCAGAGGCTTCGATAAATGAAGCAGTAGATGAAGCTATAAAAAAATTTAGTTTTAGTGAAGGTTTATTAAAAAGAGATGCAAAACTAACCAAGTGGTTTGGCGATATGTTCGGAAATATGTCATCTAAGGATATGAAAGTTTATACAAAAGAAGTATTTTCTAACTTTTTAGCCTCTCTATTTTACTTACAAAACGAAAATAATGGTAAATTGTTTAAAAAAGAACAAGTTTTAAAATTTATTAACAAATTTATTGCGACATATAAAACTGATAAACCTATAATACTTATACGAAAATATAAAGATGGCAAATTTTTAGGAGCTCCGTCAATTGATAAGATACCAGCTACCTTTAAATATAATGAAGGAAAAGTAGTAGTTGAATATTCACTTTGTTCAACAACTGCAGTAATTCAAGGTGGAATAACTGGAAATGTATTGGAATTTATATACGTACCTGCAGAAACACCGCTTGCTTATTTAGCTCCAGTTGCTAATACTAATGAACATAATTATACTGCTCAGCAAGAAGTTTTACTACAAAGTAATAGTTTACGTTATATGATAGGATGTGAAGAAGTTGAATTTTCTGATATTGATGATATTGGTATAAAAAAAGGAATTGATGGCAAGCCATTTTATGTTATCTATTCGGTATTTGATCCAATGTCTCAAGAATTAAAAAATACTTTAGGAATTTCAAACAATGAACAAGATACTGCTGATTATTCAGGCATTGAGGATTCTTATATAGATATAAAAGAAGTCAGCAGAGATTCTAGTAATATAAAAGATAAAGAAAGTTTAGACAAAGTATTAAAAAAATATATAGATTATAGAAATTATCAAATTCAAGCTTCTCCTGGGGTAAATACTACTGGAAACGAAGTAGTTCTAGGAGGAATAGTTAAATATCTCGATAGTACTTTTAAAGATATAAATGATTATTTCCAATTTTTCAATCAATTATATAATGAATATCCTGATAAAAATATTGATAGATTAATATCCGATATAATCAATACAAGCTCAGTAACTAAACCATATTTGAAAAATATAGCTGATTTTATGTATCAATTAGAAAATTTCGAAGGGCTTGATGAAAAAGCTAAAACTGAAATATTAAGTTCCCTTATTGCTACGAAAAAAGAATATAAAACAAAAGTAAAAAAAGTTATTAGACAACAAATATCAGAAGGATTACAAGAATATTATGAAATCACAGATCCAAAAATTATAGATGAAATCGTAAAAGAACTGTTTGACAAAGCAGAAAAAGGACCAGGTGAAAATAATAATTGGAGTTTGGAAAAGTTAAGTGATGCTGCAAAAAGTATAATTAAGCCAAAAAAAGATAATGAAATAATAAAATATAATTGTTCAAGTGAAAAATCTATTCCTAATATTTTTAACGAAATATTCCAAGATGTTATATTACCATCAATAATTTTAAATGGCGATTTTCCAATACAATGTATTGAGATCTCTGTTAATAATTCAAATGATTCAGGAAGTCCTAAAACTTATATAATAAATTTGAGCGATTATATTGACAATTGTATTGTTTTAGGAGACAATATAGAAGAATTGAAAAAAAGCGAATATAAAGAGTATTTTCAAAATTTGGTTAAAGAGACTTGCGGAGTTGATGTTTAACAATTCGCTCCCTTGCTCTTTAGAAAAAATTTGTTTGGAGGTGAAAAAATATGAATAATATGAATAACAATTATGAAAAAATATTAAATAATTTAAATAGTAAAGAAGCAAATGTCCAATTTCTTCCTAAATTTTTAGATAGTTTAACAACTAATCAAAGAGAAGAAAGTGAAAAGAAAATACTTTCCCTTATTTATAGTGGATTGAAATCAACTTATAAGTATATACCTTATTTAAAAACGATTGATTTTGATGAAAAATTTACGGTATTTGATATTTCTAATTTATCTATGTTGGATCAAATTGAGATAAATTGCTATCTTTATGTAGCAACTAAAGAAACAAAATATTTGGATAGATTTATATATGCAACAGCAGAAAATATTGATTATTTTGGTCTCTTAATAGAAATATTTAATAATGAAAAAAATCCTCGAAAAAGAAATATTATTTTAAAAAAATTATTGAGTATTGTTAAATATACTGGAAATAATAAATATTTAGATTTTTTAATGAACAAAGCTAAAATGCCAGAAAATATTGATGTAAAAGCAATTTTAGAGAAAATAGAGCCTATTGATTGGTTACCACATAGTAGTTCTTATGATACTCCTCCTTATGATGTAATTGACAAAAACGGAACTGTTGTATCTCTTGATGATTCTGAAGAAGAACAAGAAAAATATAATCAATATTTAGAAAATCAAGAAGTAGAAGATGTTGTTTTTGGAAGTATTATAGGTTTTGCAATAGGAGATGCCATGGGAGTACCTATTGAATTTTCTGGTAGAAGAAGAGAAAATGAATTAGTAAGAGATATGTTAGGTTTTGGAACATTTAAGGTACCAGCAGGTTCTTGGAGTGATGATACATCAATGACAATAGCAACAATTGATTCAATTATAAGCAGTAATGCTATTGATTTTGAAGATATGATGAAAAAATTTGTTCTTTGGAAAAATAATGCTGAATATACTCCAACTGGCAAAACCTTTGGTATGGGTAGAACAACGAGATTAGCTTTAAATACGTATCAAACTAGTAATATACCAGCCGTTAACTGTGGACTAAGTAGTTTTCAAAACAATGGAAATGGTTCATTGATGAGAATATTACCAATTGCTTTATTTTTAAGTTATATTGATGTTCCTGAAGAAAATAAAGTTCAAATTATTAATGCTACTTCTTCAATGACTCATGCCCATGAAATAAGTAGGCTAGCTTGTAAAATATATTCGGATTATATAGAAAGACTAATTAATAATAAATGTGATAAAATGGAAGCTTATAATTATATAAAAAATATAGATTATTCAAAATATTATTCAATAGAAAGTATAAAAGCTTATAATAGAATTTTAAATGGAGATATTACTAAACTTAAAATTGGCGAAATAAAATCAAGTGGATATGTTGTTGATACTTTAGAATCAGCTTTATGGGTAGTACTTACAACTAATTCTTACGAAGAAGCAGTCATTAAAGCTATTAATTTAGGAGAAGATACAGATACTGTTGGTGCTATTACAGGTAGTATAGCTGGACTAATTTATAAATATACAACTTTCCCTGATAGATGGACTAGTAAATTGCAAAAAAGAAAATACTTAATCGGATTAAGTCTAGATTATGCTGATTTATTAAATAAAAATAAAAAAAAAATAGTAGATATTGAAACTGTAGAACATAAAAAGAAATAAAAATTTTACTAAAACGAGTGTTATTCATTCGTTTTTTTCTCAAACTGTTTACATATTTTGAGATAAATGATATACTTTTCTATGAAAGATGGTGCTAATATGAAAGATGAAATAAAAAAAGAAATTACCAATTTATTAAGTGATAAAAAAGCAAGAGAAGGAATTGAAATAATTAAGTCTTTAAACTATTCAAAAGAAATGGATGGCTTAATCATGGAAACTATAAAAGAAATGACTGATGATTATGATTTATATCTTACTAAACATGGACGTTATATGAACTTTAGTGATAGTGATGCATCTTTAAATATGGTTAAAGGTGTATTTGAAAGTAAAAAGGGTGAATATGGTTTTGTAATTGTCTCAAATTTAGATACTGATGTTTTTATCCCAAGAGATTATAAAAATTCAGCAATGGATGGAGATTTAGTTTTAGTTAATATTACTAAAGGAAAGACAAATACAGCTAATTGTGAAGGTAAAATTATTAAAGTAATTAAGAGAAATCCTAATGTAAAGATTGCTGAAGTTATAAAAGAAAAAAATGGTTATTATGCTTTATTAAAAGATGATAAGTCAAATAATGAAATGTTTTTAAAAGGAGATAATCTTGACAAATTAGTGCCAGGAGATTTAATAACAATTAGAATTGAAACTAGTAAAAAAGGAAATCCAGTTGCTTGTTTTGAGAAGAGAATAGGAAATAAAAATGATCCTGGAATTGATATAATTTCAGTTCTTGCTAAACATGAATTTGAAGTAGAATTTCCTGATGAAGTTAAAGAAGAATTAAAAACTATCCCAACTGAAGTACTTGAATCAGATTTAAAGGGAAGAACTGACTTAAGAGATATGGAAATTTTTACAATCGATGGAGATGATACTAAAGATATTGATGATGCAATTAGTTTACAAATGCTCCCTAATGGTAATTATGAACTTGGAGTTCATATTGCTGATGTTAGTTACTATGTTAAAGAAAATAGTCCATTAGATATTGAGGCTAGAAAAAGAGGTACTAGTGTTTATCTTGCTGATAGAGTTGTTCCTATGCTACCTCATCAATTATCAAATGGTATATGTTCGTTGAATCCTAATGTAGATAGATTAAGTGTTTCATGTGTTATGAAAATTGATAACAATGGTCACATTGTTGACTATAAAATTTTTCCATCTGTTATTAGATCAAGAATTCAAATGACTTATAATAAAGTAAATGCCATTTTAGAAAAAGGAGAAGAAATAGAAGGATATCATGAATTTGTTCCAACTTTAAAGAAAATGCAAGAATTAGCTAGTATTATTAGAAAATATAAAATAAATAAAGGTTATATTGACTTTGAGGTCGATGAAGCTAAGATTATTGTTGATGATACTGGTAAAGCAATTGATATTAAAAAACGTTACCGAGGAGTAGGCGAAAAGTTAATCGAAGACTTTATGATTTGTGCTAATGAATGTGTTGCTAAATATATAGGAAATATGGGACTTCCTGGTATTTATCGTGTTCATGGAGATGTAAACGTAGATAGACTTCGTAAATTTGTAGGTACTTTAGGTATTTTAGGAATTAATATTAAAGAAAATTTAAATGGGAATATTAATCAAAAGATGATACAAAGAATTATAGATAAAATTTCAAAACTAGATTCTTTCCAAGTCTTATCTACTAAGATGTTAAGTTGTATGGATAAAGCTAAATATCAAACTAACAATATAGGTCACTTTGCACTTGCCCTAAGAGATTATACCCATTTTACATCACCAATTAGAAGATATCCTGATACAACAACTCATAGATTACTTAGAAATTATTTCTTTGAAAGTGATGGTATAACTGATGAGAAGATTAATCATTTTGAAAATATTTTAGATGAAATTTGTTTAACTTCAAGTGAAAGAGAACGAGCTAGTATGGAATGTGAAAGAGAAGTTGATGACATGAAAATGGCTGAATATATGGAAAGTCATATTGGAGAAATATTTGATGGAGTTGTTTCGGGAATTACTTCTTTTGGAATGTTTGTAATGTTACCTGATAAATTAATTGAAGGATTAGTTAGAACTGATACAATGAATGAAACAATGTATTATGATAATGAAACTGAAAGTTTAACTGGTGGTACGACTCATACGGTTTATACAATTGGAACTAAAGTAAGAATTAAAGTAATAGATGCTAATAAGGAAACAAGAAAAATAGATTTTATAATAGAAGAAGGTGATATAAATGGCAGTGAAAACTAAGAAAAAATTGAGAAAACAGATTAGAAACTTTTTAGTTATAGCTTTATTAATTTTTATTTCTGCAGTTGCTGGATTATATATTCAAAGATATAGAAGTGCAGCTACAAGAGAGATTAAAGTTGAATATAAAACTGTTAACACCAAGAAAGAAAGTACTGCTAGTATGGTTATGGTAGGAGATGCCTTAATTCATGGAACAGTTTATCAAACAGCTTATAAATATGGAAATTATAATTCTTATGATTTTAAACCAATGCTTGCAAGAATTAAAAAAATTGTTGAACCTTATGATCTTGCATATTATAATCAAGAAACAATTCTTGGTGGAACTGAATTAGGTCTTTCAACCTATCCTTTATTTAATTCTCCATATGAAGTTGGAGATGCCTTTATTGATGCTGGTTTTAATATAGCTTCACTTGCTACTAATCATACAATTGATAAAGGAGAAAAAGGTGTTTTAAATTCTAGAAAATATTGGAATACTAAAAAAGATGAATTATTAGCAAGAGGTTCTTATTCATCGTTTGATGAAAGAGATGAAGTTGTTATCAAAGAAGTAAATGGTATTAAATATGGATTTTTATCTTATACAACTTATACTAATGGTTTAATAGTTCCAACTGGTAAAGAATATTTAGTTAATGTTTATAATAAAGAATTAATTAAGAAAGAAATTGAGGCTTATCGTGATAAAGTAGACTTATTGATGGTAGCAATGCACTGGGGTGAGGAATATATGACTTATCCCGTTGAATCTCAAAAAGAAATTGCCAAATATTTAGCTAGTCTAGGAGTAGATTTAATAATAGGTTGTCATCCTCATGTTATAGAGCCTATTGAATATATTGATAATACTTTAGTAATCTATTCTTTAGGAAACTTTATTTCTAGTCAAGTCGGAGTAGAAAGATTAACTGGGTTAATGTTATCTTTAAATATTAAAAAAATAGATTATCATGGTAAATCTACTATAACCTTTGATAATATCGAAGGAACTTTGATTTACACAGATAGAAATAATGGCTATATTGTTTATCCATATCATGAATTAAATAATAATATTTTAAGCGGCTATAAATCTTATTATGATAAATATAGTAAAGTAGTTAAAGCTTATTCTGATAAAGTAAGTGTTAGAAGTTTGGAGGGTTAAGATGGAATCCATCAATAGAGAAGCAAGATATAATTATTTCGTCTTGGAAGAGATAGAATGTGGAATTGTTTTAACTGGAACTGAAATCAAAGCAATTAGAGCTGGTAAAGTTAATTTAAAAGATTCTTATGCAGTTATTAAAAATGGGGAAGTGTATCTTTTAAATACACATATTTCAGAATATAAAGAAGGAAATATTTTTAACCATTCTCCAAGAAGAAGTAGAAAATTATTATTACATAAAAAAGAAATATTAAAATTAAATGATAAAATTAATCAAGATGGGTTAACTTTAGTTCCTTTAAAGTTATATTTTAAAAAGAATAAAGTTAAAATATTATTAGGTTTATGTCGTGGCAAAAAGACAATTGATAAAAGAGAGACTATTAAAAAAAGAGATTTAGAAAGAGAAGCTAGAAAATCTAATAAGTATAATTATTAGAATGTGGAAATTTTCATGAAAACGGTTGACTTGATTTAATTTATTATATACAATTATATTGTATATAAATAATAGTATATTATAAGAAAGGAAGGTATATAAATATGGCAGCAGGTGGTATTTCTTTTGATCCTACTAAATTTAAAGATGCTCAAAATAGGTTAAAAGAAGCAATGGAAATGTTAGTAAACAAATCATCAGTTATTAATTCTGCAAGTAGTATAGCTGAATCTTATGACGGAAAAGGTCAAGTTAACGAAGCTACTGGCAATTTAATTAGTCTTGTTCAAAGTCTTGCAGAATTATATAGTAATATGAACAATACTTTAGGACTTATGGGAGAAACTAATAATTATAGTCCTTTTGAAATACAATTATTAGGAAATATATCAGGTGTTGATGCTTCTGGTAATGTTACTATGCAATATTATTCTAATGGTGTTGCTGAAAATTATAATGCCGTTTGTGATATTGTTGGAGGAAGTGCTCAAGGAAAGGATTTTTGTTTAGCAACTGCGAGAATTTATTGTCAATTAGTTTGTCGTGAGAAATTTGGAACTAATGAATATGCCAATTGCAATGGTTATAGTTTTTCAAAAGAAGAGGATGCACTTGAATATGTAAAAAGAGAAATTAATTCTGGTTATCCTGTAATGATGGAAGTAGACAATAGAGGAGAAAATAAAGTTAGTAGACATTTTGTTATGGCCTTTGCAGTTAGTGAAGATGGAAATGACGTTATGTATTTGGATCCAGTTGCTGGAGAAATAAAAAAATTGGGTGAAAGTTGGCAAGAATATCAATTGATGTCTAGAAAATTATATGATGAAGGAAAAGGATATTGGATTGGTTCTTTTAGCGGAAGTAATCCATCTGATTATGGAATTGCAAATAACGGCTCTCTAACCCAATATCAAGGTTCAGGCGAACAAATTGATGATTGTCCAGGTCACGAACAATATGCAACAGCTGGAGATAATCCATATCATAATCCTTATAAAGAAAGTGGCTTTCCATATCAAGCTTCAGTTTATTTAAGTAATGGTTCAACCGTTTGTGGAAATGGCATAGATTTATATGCAAATTCAAATGATTTATTAAATTCTTCTTCCACTAATAATACTAACCAAACCCCAAATAACACAGTAAATTCAACTCCTGATGGAGTTAAACCAATGCCAATTGTTATTGATATACCACTAGATGCAGAGGATACTCAAGCTAATACTACAAGTTCTGATACATCTGAGAAATTAGCTCCTTCTTTAAATGGATATTATGGACCTTATAATATGCCTTGGATAGCTCCAGGTGCTACTCATGATGATTATCAATATTTTTTAGGAGGAAACGTTCAAAATATTTAATATTATTATACTTATACTTAACAGTTAGATTAATTCTAACTTTTTCTTTTAAAAAAGATGTAAATTTTTTAAAAGAAGATAGACTTTATTTTGTTTATTTGATACAATTATAATTGAGGTAAAAATTATGGACATTTTAGATAATTTAAATGATAAACAAAAAGAAGCTGTTGAATGTATAAATGGACCATTATTAGTCTTAGCTGGGGCTGGTTCTGGTAAAACTAAAGTTTTAACTACAAGAATTGCTTATTTAATAAAAAATGGAGTAAATCCTGATAATATCTTAGCTATTACATTCACCAATAAGGCAGCAGGAGAAATGAAAGATAGAATTACAAGATTAATTGGTACTAGTGCAAGATGGATGCAAATATCAACCTTTCATTCATTTGGACTTCGAATAATTAAAGAAAATTATGAATACTTAGGATATGATAAAAATTTTGTTATCTTTGATAGTGATGATTCTCTTACTATCGTGAAAAAAATATTAAAAGATATGAATTTAGATCCAACCAAGTATAATCCAAGAGCTATTAGAAATAAAATAAGTAGTTTAAAAAATGAACTTAAAGAACCTAAAGATTTTAAACCATTTGCAACATCTAATTTTGATGAAATAGTTTATGAAGTTTATGTTAAATATGAAGATTCACTTTTAAAAAATAATTCTTTAGATTTTGATGATTTACTTATTTTACCAATTAAATTATTTACTCATAAAAAAGATATTTTAGAAAGATATCAAGAAACATTTAAATATATTTTAATTGATGAATATCAGGATACTAATGAAGCTCAATATAAAATGACAAAACTTCTTGCTAGTAAATATAAAAATATTTGTTGTGTTGGAGATGCTGATCAAGCAATTTATGGATTTAGAGGAGCTAATTATAGAAATATTTTAAATTTTGAAAAAGATTATAAGAATGCTAAAATTATTAATTTAGAAGAAAATTATCGTAGTACTAAAACTATTTTAAAAGCTGCTAATAGTGTTATTAAACATAATGTAAATAGAAAAGAAAAGAATTTGTTTTCAAATTTAGAAATAGGAGATAAAATTAGTTATTATCGGGCTAAATCAGGACTTGATGAAGTTAAATTTGTAATTGATAAGATTAAAGAATTAAGAAGTGAAAATAATAGTTTAAGTAATATAGTTATTTTATATAGAACTAATGCTCAGTCAAGAAGTTTTGAAGATGGTCTAGTTGAAGCTAATATACCATATAAAATAATAGGTGGGGTTAATTTCTATAATCGAGCTGAAATTAAAAACTTACTTGCATATTTAAGACTTATTCATAATCCTAATGATGATGTTAGTTTAGAAAGAATTATCAATGTTCCAAGAAGAGGAATAGGTGAGAAAACAATCAATAATTTGATGGCAAGATCTCAAGAATACGGAACTAGTATATATGATGCTATTACAACAGGTAAAGAATTAATATTTAAAAGTTTAATTGAAGAATTAAGAAGTAAAAAAGATACAATGCCTTTAACTTCTTTCATTGATTTAGTTTTAGATAAAACTGGAATTAAAAAAAGTTATCAAGATGAAAAATCACTAGATGCTGATGTAAGACTTGAAAACCTTGAAGAATTTAAATCTGTGGCTCGGGCTTTTGAAGAAGAAAATGGAGTAATTTCTCTAGAAGATTTCTTACTTAATGTTAGTTTAATAAGTGATAATACTGAAGTTAAGGAAGTAAATGAAGCTGTTAGTTTGATGACTATTCATGCTGTTAAGGGATTAGAGTTTGAATATGTTTTCTTAGTAGGAATGGAAGAAAATCTATTTCCACATCAAAATTCTATGTTTTCTGATGAAGAATTGGAAGAAGAGAGAAGACTATGTTATGTTGCAATTACAAGATGTAAAAAGAAACTTTATATTACAAATGCTAGAATACGAGTCTTATATGGTCAAGATCAAGCTAATCCAGCTAGTAGATTTATTTCGGAAATTGATGATGATTTACTTGATGATGTTGGAATTAAGCTAATTGATGAAAATGAACAAAAAATTGATTACAATAGAATTGATAAAAAGCCAATTAAGCTAGATGAAGTATATGAAGAAAAGGAGCTTGATTATCAAGTTGGAGATTTTGTTCATCATGATACTTTTGGAATGGGAAAGGTTGTTGAAATAATTCCTAATAAGAAAGATCCAAAAAAATCATTAGTTAAAATTGCTTTTAAATTACCATATGGTATAAAAACGTTAATTTATAGTCATAAAAGTTTAAGAAAGGTGTGATGAATTATGAAAAAAGAATTAACATTAGTAATCCTTGC
>CANRCN010000042.1 GCA_947629135.1 uncultured Bacilli bacterium
GTAAAGCTGCTTCATTTAATAAGTTTTCAAGATCAGCTCCTGAAAATCCTGGAGTTCTTTTAGCTAAATTTCCTAAAGTCACATTTTTATCTAATATTTTATTTCTTGCATGAACAGCAAGTATTTCTTCCCTTGCTTTAACGTCTGGTAAGTTAACTGTTACTTGTCTATCAAATCTTCCTGGTCTAAGTAATGCTGGATCAAGTACATCAGCTCTGTTAGTTGCAGCTATTATAATAATACCTTCATTAGCTCCAAATCCATCCATCTCTGTTAATAATTGGTTTAATGTTTGTTCTCTTTCATCATGTCCTCCACCTAAACCTGTTCCTCTTTGACGACCAACTGCATCAATTTCATCAATAAATATTAAACATGGTGCATTATGCTTAGCTTGACGGAACATATCACGAACACGACTAGCTCCAACACCTACGAATAATTCAACGAAATCAGAACCACTTATGTAATAAAATGGAACATTAGCTTCTCCTGCAACTGCTCTAGCTAATAATGTTTTACCTGTTCCTGGAGGTCCTACTAATAGAACTCCTTTAGGTATTCTTGCTCCAAGTTTTTGAAATTTCTTTGGATTTTTTAAGAAATCTATTAATTCTTTTAATTCTTCCTTTTCTTCTTTTAAACCAGCTACATCATCAAATGTAACTTTCTTACTATTATCATCAAGTTTAGCTTTACTCTTTCCAAAATCAAAGGATTTATTATTACCTCCTACTTGTTTTGAAATAAGAACAAACATTAAAATAGCAACTAATACAATTGGTAAGAAATTAAATAGAACTACTAACCACATGCTACTATTTGGATCACTCTTAGTTTCCATTTTAAAGTCATATTTTGATTCAGCTTCCGTAATTTGTTTCATTACTTGCTCTGAAATAGGCACTTGAACTCTAAAACTTTCATTCTCTTTATAATTCTTTAATTTACCTGTAACTTGATAAACTCCACCATCAATACTAGGTGTAATTGTTAATTCTTCAATTTGATTATTATTTAAACTAGCCATAAACTTATCATAAGTTAATTCGTTTACCTTAACATTAAGTACATTAAAGAAATAAACAATTCCAAGCATCAATACAAGTAATACAATATAAGGTACTATACCTTTTTTTATATCTTTTTTATTCATCTAAAATTCCTCCTCACAAACATTTATATATTATATCACACTTTTCAGTATTTTGACTATCATATTTTGATTTTTTTAAATTAGGTACCCAAATTATTTTATCGTTACTATCTACAACAACTGGATAACCTTCTCTTTTATAACTACTAATCTTTTTATCAATCAAAATTGAACTTACTTTTTTTAAACCATTAGTTCCTTTTAATTCTATAATATCACCAACTCTTTTATTCCTTACATATAAAGGTAATATAACATCTTTACTATTTATATGCAAAGTATCATTACCATTATCTTCCCCATCATACTTAATAAACTTCATACCATTAGGTATAATTAATCCATCTTTTAATTCTAACTTATATTCTTCATTTTGATTCAATTCTTTTTTAAAAATCAAATAATCATAATCAAGAATAACTTCTACTCCATTTGGTAAACTAATTTTACTACCACTTTTGCCACTATTAATTAAATTCAATGTTATATCAATATGTTTACTTTCTATTTTAGTTAAATCTTTATAAACATCTAGTAATATTCTTTCTAATAATAGTTTTTCAATAAATATATCAAGACTTTTAAATTCTAATATATCTACCTTCCCTTCCTTATAAATACTATTATAAGCATTATCAACAACTTTTTCAATATAATTATTACATTCATTTAATAAATTACTAAACTTTAAAAACTTTAAATGAACATTACTAGCTTCTTCTTTAAGAAAAGGTAAAATTTCATGCCTATATCTATTTCTTGTATATTTAAATGAAAAATTACTTTTATCTATTCTATATGGTATTTTATTAACTTTATCAAACGTTTCTATATCATCTTTAGTTAAATACAATAAAGGTCTAATTATTTTATAAGTTTTCATATCACTAATTAAAGGTATTCCTTTATAACCACTTAAAGTAGAACCTCTAACTAATCTCATTAAAATAGTTTCAATTAAATCATCTCCATGATGAGCAGTCATTAAATATGGAGCATTATATTTGTCAATTAATTGCTTATAAAAATCATATCTGATATTTCTAGCCTCTTGATGAAAATTCTCATGTCCATAATTTTCTATCTTCATACTTTCAAAAATAACATCATTATCTAAACAATATTTTTTTAAAAATTCTTCTTCTTCATTACTTTCTTTTCTTTTGTTATGATTAATATGTGCAACTATTATCTTAAAACCTATTTTCTTTCTTAATTCAATTAAGATATATAACAAACACATAGAATCAGGTCCACTACTAACTCCAACAACAACACTATCTTCTTTAGTTAATTTAATTTTATTTTCTAATAAGTCAATTACTAAATCCATATTAATTCACCTTTCTAAGTATTTTACTAAATTTAATTAAGATAATCAATATATTTCAGAAAATTACTTGATTTTATTTTTATCATATTCTATAATGATATTGGTAGTAAATATATTTTTAAAAGGCTTTAAGTTTTTTTATCAGTTTGGTAGTAAATACCAAAAGAGTAGTCCTTTGACTACTCTTTTCTATATAAACTAAATATATATTACATAATGAGAGGTACCTTGACCTTCGCCAAACAAATTATATATTAATTGGTAGTAAATATATTATCTAAAAAGACTATAGATACCCCTCATTATGTAATATATCAAAAACTTATTTATGAGTTAATAATATCACATTTTTTGTTATTTGTAAATACATTTTTAATATATATTTGAAACATTAATTACTTATTTTTATATAATTTTACATATATAATATACACGAAAAAAATAAAATTTAACACTTTTTTAAATAAAATAAAAAGGTGAAATTCACCTTTTACTTATCATCTTCTGGAAGTCTTAAAATATACTCACCATCTTTTGAATAAAAATACTTTTCTCTAGCATATCTTGCTAAATATTCAGGATCTTTTAATTTATTTACATCATTCTCTAATTCTACTTCTTTTTCTTGAAGAGAAACTAACTCATTTTCAAGTTTACTTTTCTCTTGATATTTTTCAATTATCTCTTTAAAAACACTAAATAAAGCAATACAAGTAACAACAATAATAACAACAGAAGAGAAACCTAATGTTACAATTCTCTTAGCTTTTTTTCGAACTTTTTTCTTATGTCTCACTTTATCACTTCCTATCTATAATAATAATACCAAAAAATAGGACATATTTCAAGCAAAGTTAAACCATAAAACGTAAACTTAACTGTTAGTTTACACTTTTTACCTAACCCACCTAATTTTCTTAAATAAAAGATTATATAAAAAGAAACTAATTAAAAAAATAAGTAATAAATAAATATGAACTCTTCCACTATTAACTTTAAATAATAAATAAAAGTACAATAAACTATTTAAGATAACAAAGAAAAAATTACTAATAATGTTTAAAATTAAACTTTTACTAAATAATAATCTATACAATAAGTTAAACATAAGAGCAAAATAAATTCCAAACAAAAAAGTATAAAAAATTGTTTGAATTTGAATAATCAAACTCATTTAAATAACCTACTTATAACTGAATTCTCTTTATTCTTTTTATTAACCTCATCAACATAAGTAAAGCTATTAACAAGGCCTTTAATTGTTACAACCCCATCTCTAGTATCTAATTTAATTAATTCTAATCCTTCTCCCTTTAAAACAACATATCCCATTATAGTTTCAATTAAAAATTCTTCACTATCAAAACTATCAATTTTTTTAACCCCACTTAAACTAATATTTTTTCGTTCAACTAAGTTAAAAACATGATTAAAATTATGAATTTCTTTATCTCTTTCCATATAATCCTCCATTTAAATCTATGCAAAAGTAAAAAAAAAAGACCTACAGGTCTATTCCTCTTCGGAACTTGTAGGTTCTTCAACTTCTGCTTTTTCGTATGCTTCTAAAATAGCATCTTCAAACATTTTTCTAGTCTCACGATTGATTGGATGAGCTATATCTCTATGACCACCTGGTACCTTTTTACTAGGCATAGCAATAAATAAACCATTATCGCCATCAATGATACGAATATCACGAACAACAAAACAATCATCTAATTGAACTGTTGCTCTTCCTTTCATACGAGAGCCTTCCTTCTCAAATCTTCTGACATCTACAGATGTGATTTTCATATGTAATCCTCCTTTTGAACTCCATGTTCTATAAACATGATATAATATTTTTTCAAAAAAATCAATTACTTTTTGTAAATTTTTGACATTTTTTTGTAACAAATACTTTTAGCTTTTATCTTATTAATAAAATTAAAAAAAGACTTGTAATTATTTTCAAGTCTATATTTATATATTATGGTGCAACTGTTGCTGCTGTTTCAGCATCAACTTTTATCTTGACTGCATAGTATTTATTTGAGAATTCTTCTGATGTATAGTCATCACCTTCTAAAGCTCCAATCTTGCAATCACTTGCAACCCACATTCTTACTTCATATTTATCTGTTTGTTGTTGGTCTTTACTTGTTGCAGTTATATGTCCTGTTCCAAGTAATACTCCAGCTTTTATTGCAGCATTTGGATCACCTGATTCAGCATCATAGCCTTCCATTCCTTCAGATACATGTTTGTAAGTTCTAGGTACTTCTGGTCCAGCATCTTTAGCTGCACCATCTCCAAAGACTGGTTCAAAATCTTTTGCTGATTCTCCAGGATTTTCAGAAGAAGCTTGTTTAATATAAATCTTTACTTCATCATCTTTTAATAACTCTCTAGAATCTTCACCAGTTGGAGCATCTCCTAGAACAGCTGTGATTTTATAATCAATACCTTTACCTGAACTATCATGACCTACTACATTAAATGTCATAACTGATCCTTCTACTGCTACAAAACCATCTTGGTCACTTGAATGGTCAGCAGCTACCCAACCAGCTCCAGTTTCATCAGGAGTTGGAAATTGATTCTTTAAATTAATTGAATCACCATCCGTAAATTGGAAGAAAATTGTTCCTGTCGTTAATAATTGATTATCACCCGTTTTAGAATATGTAAAGAATGCAAATGATACACCCACTACTGCAATTACTAAAATTGCTATTCCTAGTACTGATAATAGGACTTGTTTTGATGAATTTCCATTGTTCATACTTATATATCCTCCTTACAATAAAAATAATATCATAATTAAGATAATTTGGCAATATCTTTTTTACTTTTTTATAAAAAAAGACTCTGTAATTAACATACTAAGTCTATAGTTTTATTCATGCTACTGGAGTTTCAGCATCAATTTTTATTTTGATTGAATAATACTTTCTGCTAAATTCTTTAGCTGTATAGTCATCATCTTCTGAGTCTCCTATTCTTACAGTATTTGCAATCCACATTCTAAGTTCATATTTATCTTTTTGTTGAAGATCTTTACTTGTTGCTGTTATATGTCCTGTTCCAAGTAATACTCCAGCATTTAAAGCTGTATTATCTTCAAGATCACTTACTGTCTTATATGACTCATCATAAATAATTTCAGCTTTCTCCCCATTTTCATGTTCTATTTGTTTTAAATAAATTTTAATATCTTTATCATGTAACAGTTCTCTTGTGTATGTTTTATCAGGTTGATCTGGAAATTCAGGATCAGGTTCTGCTCCAGGCTTTGCTCCTGGAACGGCCATAATTTTATAATCAATACCTTTACCTGAACTATCATGACCTACTACATCAAATGTCATAACAGAATTTACCATTACTTCTGAATCTTCAATACCACTTGGCTGAGTATGAAATCCCGCTCCTGTTGCATCTGGAATTGGAAATTGATCCTTTAATGAAATCTGATCACCATCTGTAAATTGAAAGAAAATTGTCCCTGTTGTTAATAATTGATTTTCTCCTGTCTTTGAATATGTAAAAAATGCAAATGACACTCCTACTACTGCAATTACTAAAATTGCTATTCCTAGTACTGATAATAAGACTTGTTTAGATGAATTTCCATTCCCCATATTTATATCCTCCTTATAGTAAAGATAATATCATATTTATTTTTTTTTGGCAAGTTTTTTATTTATTAAAAAAGAATTAGCTTTTTTAAAACTAATTCAATTAATTTTTACCAAATGCTGGATCATCACTAGCAACTAATTTTAGTTTTAAAGAATAATACATATCGCTATAAACTAAACGATCATCTTCTTCTTTTTCTGCTGGTAATGTTGTTCCTTCTTTTGCTCCTTCAGTTCCATTTGCTAAAGGTGAATCACCCTTTTTAGTATCACTAGCACGATAATCTTTACTATAATCAGTATCTGAAATCGTAACTCCGCCATCTTCTTCACCATTAATCCACATACGAATTTTATACTTATGATCAATTGTTTTTCCAGGTGGCAATATTCCTTTGACTAATGCAAAGCCATTTTCTAATGCTCCACTTTCCTCATGTACACCATCATGATTTTCATCAGAGTATTCAGATACATCTTTTCCTTCATCATCTGGATCATTATATATTTGACCTGCTAAACCTCCTGTTCCGTAGTCATCTAAAATAGTTATACTTCCAGCTCCTGCTTCTGGACTAGTCAATGAATCACCAGTTGCTTCTATATAAATCTTAACTTGATTAGATTTAAATCTTTTCCATTCTCTTGGAAATTCTTTATCAGCATCAGTCTGTTCTGGTGGATTATCTGATGGCTTATCTCCTGCTATTGCATAAATAAAATATGTTACAGGATCTGCTCCTTCTGGTAATGTTCCTTCTACTTCTACTTCAGCAGGATTTGGATCTTTCTTACCTTCTTCATCATCTTTAGGCTCCGAATTTTCTCCTTCAATAGTTGGATGATCAGTATCAGGATCTTCTGGATCTGGATCTTTTATATCAAATGTTATAGAACCTGTTGTGATTATATTATTAGTTTTTCCTGTTTTTGAATATGTAAAGAATGCAAATGATACTCCTACTACTGCTACCACTAAGATTGCTATACCAACAAGTGATAATATAATTTGTTTTGAACTGTTATCGCCTTCCATATATCCTCCTTATACTAATATATATTACCATACATTTTTTAGATTTACAATATTTTTGAATAAATTTTTACATAAAAAAATAGTTAATAACTACTTTTTAATTAGCATCTGTTGCTGTTATTTTAATTTTTATTGAATAATACATATCTGTATATACTAATCTATCATCAGTTTTAATACCTTGAGGCAAATTCTTTGAATTATCTGAACCCGCCTCATAAGCAAAAGGAGAATTACCTTTTTTAACATCAGTACCACGATAATTAGCACTATAATCTGTATCTGAAATTTTTAAGCCACTTTCACCATCAGCTCCACCATCAATCCACATACGTAAATCATATGAATGGTCAATACTTTCGCCTGCACTCATTGTCCCTGTTGCTAAAATAAAACCATTTTCAAGAGCTCCACTTGATGGATCATTTGCTATCTTATATAATTGTCCTGCAGTTTTGCCTTGATCATATCCATCTTCAATAGTAATCGTACCAGCTCCAGTTTCTGGATTAGTTTTAACATCACCTGAACCAGTCAACTTTATCATAATTTCATTATCTTTAAATCTATGCCAAATTCTAGGTTTATCAAGATCTTCATCAGTTTGATTAGGAGGGTTTTCATCAGGAGCATCTCCTGCTATTGCATACAAATTATAAGTAACTTTAGTTGAACCTTCTGGTAAGGTACCTGTTACATAAAACCTAGTATAGTTATCACTAGTAGATCCATCTACAATTGACTTTGGAAATGAATTAATACCATTAAGTGTTAATAATTCTCCTTCATACAGTGAAAAAGTAATAGAACCTGTTGTAATTACATTATTTTTTTCACCATTTTTAGAATAATTAAAAAATGCAAATGATACTCCTACTACTGCAATTACTAAAACTAAAAGTCCAATGATTGATAATATAATTTGTTTAGAGTCATTATATTCCATATCATAAATCTCCTTATAATAGAATATTATCATGATTTTACTAAAATATCAATATCATTTTTTATTAATTAAAAAAAACGGATTATTTTTCCGTTTATTTTATTTTTATCCATTAAAATTAGGATCATCACTGGCTACTACCATTATTTTTATAGAATAATAATGGTCACTAAACACTTCACGATCATCGGATTCTTTATCATAAGGTAATTTAGTATGATCACTATCTCCCTCTTCATCTGCACTTTTTACTGGTGAATCTCCTTTTAGAATGTCACTTGAACGATATGTATAACTATAATCTGTATCTGAAATTGTTACAGTATTATTAATCCACATACGAACTGTAAATTGATGATCAATTGTTTTTCCTGCTTCTAATGTACCTGTTGCAAGTAGTAATCCCATTGTTTCTTTTCCATCTTTTGTATCTTCATTTTCAAGATTATCTATTGCTCCACCATAATTTCCAGTTATAGAATCATATTTATACTTCTCTAAAATATTTACGGCTGATTCTTCAGTATTAGTTACTGATAAACCTAAACTAATTTCAGAATCCTTAAATCTTTTCCATACTCTATTATTTGTTTCTTTTTCGGACTCAGTCTGAGCTGGTGGAGTAGCAGGCTCAGTCATTGGGTCTCCAGTTATTGCATAAACTTTATAAGTTACAGGACTTGATCCTTGAGGTAAAGTACCAGATACATTAAAATCTGTACTTGGTACATCAGCGATATCTTCATTTTCCGTAATTGGAGAACTATCTTCTGCATTAATACTTGGTTGTTCTCCATCTGTTAATGAGAATGTAATAGAACCTGTTGTAATTATATTATTTTTTTCACCTGTTCTTGTATAAGTAAAGAATGCAAATGATACTCCTACTACAGCTATTACTAAAATTGCTATACCAACAATTGATAAAATTACTTGTTTTGAGTTATTGTTGTCTTCCATGTCATATCCTCCTTATGTTATAATATTATCATGAATTTACTAATTTAGCAATATCTTTTTTGCTATTTTTTTAATTTAAAAATTACATATCTTTAAATCATTAATAACCCCATCTTTCCAATTTAAAATTAATGTTATATATTCTTCCTAAAGTTCTTATTTGATTTTCACTTTCATATAACAAATCCATAGTAAGTCCGTGAATGTCACTTCCTCTATCTAAAACTATTCCATAAAAATCTTCTCCAATTGGAGTATAGTTACTAATCTTAACGATGCTTCCACATGGAATACTGGGATCAGCTGCCAATATTCTAATTTTACCATATTTATCATCGTCATAATAAATATTTCCATTTAAAACTTTTGAATTAGGAGGACAAGCTAATATTCCACTACATCCAATGCAATCAGGACCATATCCTGTTAATGTACCATCAAATTCAATTTTTTCACTTTTATGATTTGATATTTCTGCTGTTGAAAAAACTTTTTTATATTCAGGTGCTTCAAAAATACCTTGAAAAATATTAGTTGTAATTGGCATAATTTTTGAAGCTTCAACAGATTTAATAGTATTAATATTTGTAACTACAACCGTTTCAGGAGTATCAAGTTTTGCAATAATTATTAATAAAATTATTACAAATGATAGAATACTGAAATAGGCTACTAATGAATTGATTTGCTTTTTATACCATTTCAAAGCACACCACCTCTATTGTAATATTAATATATCACTTAATTTGTTTTTAGTCAATTTTTTTATTTTTTTATGTATAAATTTTACATTTTTATTAATAATAATAGAGACAGATGTATTATTAAGTTAATATATTTGTCCAAATGCCTTAAGGGCTATATAAAAAACTCTATCTAACATTAGTTTAACACTTAAGTGTTATAACTACTATGTTATAAGATAGAGTTTTATTTTATTCTTTTATAAATATTTAAAACATTATTAGTTGTTATCCTAGTTATATCATCAATTGATATCCCCTTAATATTAGAAAGATTTTCTGCTATCACTTTAATATACATAGGTTCATTTCTTTCTCTTCTAAAAGGCTCAGGTGTAAGATAAGGACTATCTGTTTCTAAAACGATATGACTCAAATCAATCTCTTTTAAAGTTTCTTTTAAATTAGTATTCTTAAATGTTGATACTCCACCTATTCCCAAGAAATAACCTAATTTTAGATATCTCTTAGCATTTTCGATTGAACCTGAAAAGCAATGAATAGTTGTTTTTAAATTATATTCTTTTAAAATATTATAAGTATCTTCATAAGCATCTCTTGAATGAATAACAACTGGTAAATCTAATTCTTTTGCTAAATCAAGTTGCATCTTAAACATATTAATTTGTTCATTTTTATTATCTTTATTATGATAATAATCTAAACCTATTTCTCCAATTCCTATTATTTTTTCATTATTATTAATTAACTCTTTCATATAAGATATAGAATTAGAATTAAAACTATCTACTTCATCAGGATGAAAACCAATTGTTAAATAAATGTCTTCATATTTATTAATTATTTCTATCCCTTCTTGAATTCCTTTTAAATCACATCCAGATATAATAAAATTAGAAACATTGTTTTTCTTAGCTCTTTTTATAATATTTTCTATATCATCAGTTAATTCAAGATGAAAATGGGTATCTGTTAAACTATTCTTGTTCATCTTTTTTCTCTATTCTCATGAAAATTGGTTTGAAATCATTTATTTTATTGCCTACTTCTAGTTTTCCAAATGTAGCTATAGTTTCATAATCTGTCATTTTTGTATTTAATTGTCTTAATATTTCTTTAGAAGTATTCATTAAGAAAGGTTTTAATAAAATAGCTCCAATTCTAATACTTTCAAGTAAGTTATATAAAACTTTTTGTAATTTTTCTTTGTTTTCTTCTTTAGCTAACACCCAAGGAGTAGTCTCATCTATATATTTATTACATCTTCTAAATATTTCAAAAATTGAATCTAAAGCCTCTGGAATTTGCAAATTATTCATATACTCTTCTACTTTTTCTTTAGTTCCAGTTACTAAATTAATTAAATCTTGATCATACTCTGTTTCAACTGTTGAATTAGATATTACTCCATCAAAATATTTATTTAACATTGATAAAGTTCTATTAACTAAATTCCCAACTGTATTAGCTAAATCTGTATTATATCTTGTAATTAAAAGATCTTCACTAAAAGTTCCATCACTTCCAAATGGCACTTCTCTAAGTAAATAATAACGAATTGCATCAACACCATATTCTTCTATATATTCTCTTGGATCCCGATAATTACCTAAACTTTTTGAAATTTTTCCTCCATTTATAACTAACCAACCATGTCCAAATATTTGCTTTGGTAAAGGTAAATCTAAAGCCATTAATAAAGCTGGCCAAATAATAGTATGAAATCTTACTATTTCTTTTCCTACTATATGTAAATCAGCTGGCCAATATTTCTTAAATAAAGAATCATCATCACTTAAATACCCAAGAGCACTAATATAATTTGATAAAGCATCTATCCAAACATAAACAACATGCTTATCATCAAAAGTAACTGGTATTCCCCAATCAAAAGTCGTTCTTGATACACATAAATCTTCAAGTCCTGGTTTAATAAAATTATTAATCATTTCATTTTTTCTTGAAACTGGCTCTATAAATTCAGGATGTGATTCTATATAATCTACTAATCTATCTTGATATTTACTAAGTCTAAAAAAATAGGCTTCTTCAGATACTATATTAACCTCTCTTCCACAATCAGGACATTTTCCATCTACTAATTGACTTTCAGTCCAAAAAGATTCACATGGAGTACAATAAAGTCCTTTATACTCTCCTTTATAAATATCTCCTTGATCGTATAATTTTTTAAATATTTTTTGAACTGTTTCAACATGATAATCATCAGTTGTTCGAATAAATTTATCATATTCAATATCTAATTTTTCCCATAAATCTTTAGCATTACTGATTATTTTATCAACATATTCTTTAGGAGTAACACCAGATTCTTCTGCCTTCTTTTGAATTTTAAGACCATGTTCATCACTTCC
>CANRCN010000043.1 GCA_947629135.1 uncultured Bacilli bacterium
ACTTGGAGGTAATATAACAAAATTACGTGGAAAATTTACATATACTACCTTATAAACTTTTGTTCCAAGATTTGGTATTATTTTATATGGATTTGTTTTACTTCCTTCTCCATCAAAAATATTAATATCTGGTTTTTGATAAAGGGCTGGACGAACTGCACGATTGTCATCAAAATAACTTTCACCATCCCTGTAAGTTACATAGTCGCTTTGAATAGATGAAGGTAACAAGAACCATTCAATAATCTTATGGTTAGCTTTTGTATAACCAATTATTATTTTTAAAATTAATAGCATCTGTACCCAAGTTTTTTCGTACTCCAATAACTACTATCTAATGCAAAACCTAAATTACTTGGATACATTAATACGATTTTACCTTCCATATTGCCTCATTATAAGGCCATACATAACAATTATTTTTATGAAAATTATTTGTTATACTACATTTATATTTTTATTTAATTTACATATGTTTGAACTATTGTGTCATCATAAAAAACATTAAAGTTTTGTCTTTAATGTTTACTCACTGAAATATCCTACTTCTGTTAATGCTCTACCGTTTCCAATTAAGGTTGAAATTGTATTAGAACCTCTTGCTTGATATAAAAGAGCAATTGAGCCTCCTCCATCAAGATTTGTTCCAGTTTGACAATTCAAATCTAACATAATATTTTGTAAATTACTTCTATTTAAATTTTTACCAGTTATAAGAACAAAATTATTTGAGTCTACTTGACAGATTGCTTGTCTATTTTCTTTAGTATTTATACTTGGCATACTTGAAGTTTTAGATGATTTTTTTCCATTTTCAATAAGAGGAGATGCAAATGTAAATGTATTTCTAATTCCAGAATCGATAACACTTTGAGCCCATTCTTTCTTAGCATTTATTTCTTTAGTAGAAGAAGCTTTTTTGTCTGTAAATATTCTTAAAGTATTGGTTTTATCAATTCCTATTGTATACCAATTTTTATAAGCTTTATTATAAGCATTTCTAATTACTTTTCCATTAGTTATAACAAGAGTTCCAACACTTGTTTTATTATATTTTGAATATTTAGAAACACTACTAGCATCATATGTATTTTTTAAATAAAATCCACTAGCATTAAATCCTACTAATAATTGATTTTGAAGATTATATTTATCTTTAGCTTTATTAAGAAGATATTTTGGTTTATATAAATTTTTACCATATTCTGGAGAATCAAATTTATTTAACTGATTATAAGGATCATAAGCCCAAATTCTTGTTATATAATAATCACTTTTTTTAGTAATATAAACTTTCAATGTTTCAGTTTCACTTTGCTTTACAATTTTTTCATTTGATTTTGGTTTTATTGGCATTAAAGCTGAATTATCTATAATATTACAAGTTATTTTATTACTATTTTGAGCTTTATCTAAAATAGTTACATAAACACTTTTAGATGTTTTTTGATTATAATTATAAAAACTATTAGTACTTTTTAATAATTCAGTTGCATTGTCATAATAAACATAATTTTCAATTCCACTTACCTCATCACTACCATTTACTTGAATAGTAGTAGAAGTTGGATTAATTGTTGCAGTACAAACACCTGTTGGCTTTTCTGTATCTATATTAGTTATAGTAATTGTTTTACTAAAAGCTTTTCCATTTACATTATATGCTGTAAAAGTATAATCTCCATTAGTAGTTACACTATAATTTGCTTCTTTATTATCATATGTTACATTGTTAGGTAAAACTAAAGTTTCAAAATTATTTCCTTCAATTTTAACATTCAAAGCAACAGGTGAATTAGTATAATTGGTTTTATTAGGAGTAATACTTAATTTTAATGTATCATCAAGTACAACTATAGTTCTAATTACTTCTTTCTTTTCATCATTATATTCAACAGAATAAGTCAAAGTATATTCTCCAGGTTTAGTAGTATCAACTTTTCCAGATACTAATACTTTTGAATTTATATTTTCTTCTTTAGGAGATAAAGCTATAAAACCAGGTTCGACATATTCTTCTCCAAGTGATAAGGTTATAACTTTCTCACCATTTAATGATATTTCTAAAGATTTATTTTCATTTTGATTATTTTCATCAATAGCTTCACCTGTAACTTCAATATCTCTAGTTAAAGTTTTTCCATCAATTTCATAAGTTATAGTATATGTCCCAGGATTATTTTTATCAAAATCACTACTTACTTTAACATCATCACTTTTAATTTTACCACTTGAATCAATAGCATAATAACCAGGTTCATCATATTCTTCTCCTGTTTTTAAAGAAATCTTTTGAGGTCCAAATATCTTTAAAGTAGTTGTAACTATCTTTTCATTTGATTTAGAAGATGCTTCATTTACTTTTTTAGCTATAACAAAATATAAAGAAACTCCTACTAAGATAATTAAGCCCGTAATAATAATAATTTTCCTTTTTTCATATAAAATATCAATAAAATTCTTTTTCATAACTACCCTCTTATCTTTATATTAATTTTACAAAAATTTCTTTAATTTGACAAGTCTTTTTAAACATTTAATAATTTTATTTAAAAAGAAACCTATTAAATGCTTATAAACATAATAAATTTTATTAAAAATTGCTATACTAAAATTTTAATATACTTCTTTAAAAATTTAGCTATTTTTAGTCAATTATTTCAAGAAATTTTAAGAAAAATATGATTTACAGATATTTGACAAACCAAATAATCTAACTTATAATATAGAAGATTTTTGGAGGACTTATGAAATTATTTAATTATATAATTCCAACTAAGCAAGAAAAAGGATTAAAAGCTTTAGTTATTTCAGATATTCATTATTATAGTAATAAAGATAATTATAAACTTAATAATATTATTAAAGAATTATTGAGTAATAAATATGATGCTATTTATTTAATTGGTGATATAATTGATGCAACCAATGTTTTAGATGTTGTGGAAACTAAAGATAATTTATTAAATTTTTTAAGAATTTTAGCTAGTCATCTACCAACTTATATTGCTTTTGGTAGTCATGATTTAGTTTATTATCTTAATAATGAAAATTTGATTTGGTCTGATGACAATAGATTTTTGGAATTAGTTTTAGAAATGTCTTTGAAATTAGATAATCTATATATTAAAATTAATAAACCTTTAGAATTACCTAATAATGACACTGTTACAATTATTAATCCTAATTTTGACTATGCTAGAAGGACTTTACTTAAAGATAAAACTGAAGTAATAACAGAAACAATTCTTAATTTTTCTTTTTTAAATAATAATGACTCATCTATAACTAATACTTTGTTATGTCATTATCCTGAAGTTATTTTTGCTCTTTATAAATCTGGGTTGTTAGACTATATTGATTTAAGTATTGCTGGTCATACTCATAATGGAATTACTCAATTAAAAGTCTTTCCTTTAGAAAATATTTTAAATTTAATTGGTCAAGAAAATCGTGGTTTAATCACTCCTACTAGATCTTTATCTTTAAAAGATACTAAGTATCTTCGAGGGTTAATTGATTTTAATTCTAAAAGTTCTTTGATTATTAATCCTAGTATAACAACCTTTGCACCAATAACTGGTAGTTTAAATAGATTAGATAAGTTATTTTATCAAGGAGCATCTGTAATTAACTATGTAAAAGAAGATGAATATCATGATAAAATTAAAAATTTACATAGATAATATTTATGCATAATAATTTGACAAATTAAATAAAATATTATATAATATTAGGAAATTTTTGGAGGGTTTATGAAATTATTTAATTATATAGTACCAACTAAACAAGAAAAAGGATTAAAAGCTTTAGTTATTTCAGATATTCATTACTATAGTAGCAAAGATAATTATAAGCTTGGTAATATTATTAAAGAACTTAATACTAATCACTATGATGTTTTATATTTAGTAGGAGATATTATTGACTCTACTAATATGTTTAATGATGTTGAAGCTGTTAATTATTTAATTAAATTTATTAAAATTATAAGCAATAAACTCCCAATTTATCTTACTTATGCTAGTCATGATTTAGCATATTTCAATTATGGTGATAAAGAACATCCTTGGACAAAAGATGAAGAAACATTTAGAGATAAATTTCTTGATGTTGTAAGAAAGTTTCCCAATGTTTATGTTAAAGAAAATACAATCTATGATTTACCAAATGGAGATACTGTTAGTATTATAAATCCAAGTTTGGATTATGCTATGGATACACCTGATGGTAATAAAGAAGAATTATTAAGTAATAGACGACTTCGATATTCATTTTTAAATAATCTTGATTATAATAAAACTAATACTTTATTATGTCATTATCCTCAAGCAATATTTTCATTACATAAATATGGATTATTAAAAGGAGTTAATTTAAGTATAGCAGGTCATAATCACAACGGTATTACTCAATTAAGAGTTTTTCCTCTTGAAGGACTATTAAATTTCTTTGGACAGGAAAATCGAGGTTTAATTACACCAGCTAAAAAAATATCATTAGAAAATACTAAATATCTTCGAGGGTTAATTGAATTAGATCAAGATAGTTCTTTAATAATTAATCCTAGTATAACAAGTTTAGGTTCTACAACTGGTATTTTAAATAAAGCTGATAAATTATTTTATCAAGGAGCATCTGTAATTAATTATGTTAGAGAAGAAGAATTAGAAAGTAAAAAGCATAGATAAAAGGAAAGATTTAATTTCTTTCCTTTTTATTAGTTTATAATATCATTATTATTATCAAATTTTATATTTAAAAACTTACGACTAGCTAGATAATCACACATATGAACAAAGTTTTCATATTTAGTTTTAGGAACTGGTAAAACTGGATTTCCATCATAATCTTTATTCCAAGGACCCATATGTGATTCAATTACTTTACCAATAAAAGTAATATCTTCCTCAGTTAGTTCTAGTTTGTCTTTATTATCAATAATATAATTTTTAATTAAAGTTGGATGATTAACTTGAGTATACCTATTATGTTCTAATCCACTTTTTAATCCATCATGTAAAATCAAAGACATTAGCATTAAATCTTTTTCATGACTTGTATATTTATCACCAATAACAGGATCCATAAGTAATTCGTAACCAATTCTAACAGCAGCCTTTACGTGTCTAATTAAACCAGCATTACCAAGTGTAAATTCAGGATGATATTTACCAGTAGATGAAGCTGGTATTTCAAAAAAATAATCTGGTAATAACTCAATCATGGTTATACATGAATTTTTAATCTTACTATCCTTAATAAATTCTAATTCTTTTTTAAAATAATCTTTTTTTTCCATAACTACTCTCCTACAAAATTAATTAAAATATTATTTTCAATATATATTTTATCATAACTTACAAAAATATTCATCCCATTATCACTTAATTTTCCTTCTTGAATTAATTCTTTAATATTATATAAACTGTCTAATTCTATTTTATATTTATTAAAGAATTCTTTTTTATTAATACCATCAATCTTTCTAAAACCTAAAATTAAAGCATAAGATAAAATATCTTTTTTAGTTAACTCTTCTATTTCTTTAACATATTCTAACTTTAAATATTTATTATAATTATTAGTATTAGTTATTCTTTTATTTGGAAGATAGCTTGCTGCAGATAGACCAAATCCATAGTAATAATCATTGTTCCAATAGACTAAATTATGTTTAGATTCATACCCATCTTTAGCAAAATTACTAACTTCATAATGCCTATAGCCATGTTCTTTTAAAGTATTTCTAATTAAATCATACATCAAAAAGTCAGTATCTTCATCAATATTTTTTTCATGATTTATTCCAAGAATAGTCTTATCTTCAATCATTAAAGAATAAGTTGAAATATGGGTAACATCTAAACTTATTAAATTGAGAAGATCTTCTTTTAAATCTTCAAGTGTTTCATCTTTTAAAGCATATATTAAATCAACATTTATATTATTAAAATCATTTTCTTTTAATAATTTTATAGTTTCTTTTACTTTATTAAAATCATGACATCTTCCTAAATAGTTTAAAAACTTTTTATTAGTAGATTCAACTCCTAAACTAATTCTTGTAACTTGATACTTTTTAAATAATTTAATTTTTTCAATAGTTAAATTTTCTGGATTAGCTTCAATGGTAAATTCACAATTTTTATCTTTTTTAAATATGTTAATTATTTTAAATAAACTTTCTAATTCATTTAAATTTAAAGAACTAGGAGTTCCTCCTCCAATATAAAGTGTTTTAATAACATCTCCCTTATATCGTTCCTTAATCTCTTTTTCTAAAGCTTTTAAATAAGAATTGACCATATCTTTATTATAATAAAATTTAGTAAAGTTACAATAAGTACAAATATTAGAACAAAAAGGGATATGAATATAGACAGAACTAATCATTGATTTCCTCGTTAGATAAAACAGTTAAGAAAGCTTCTTGAGGTATTTCAACGTTTCCTATTTGTTTCATACGTTTTTTACCCTCTTTTTGTTTTTCTAATAGTTTTTTCTTTCTAGAAACATCTCCACCATAGCATTTAGCAAGAACATCTTTTCGCATAGCTTTAATATCAGCTCTAGCTATAACTTTTGAACCAATTGCAGCTTGAATTGGAACTACAAATAATTGCCTTGGAATAATAGCTTTCAAATTATTAACTACAACTTTTCCTCTATTATAAGCAAAATCTTTGTGAACTATGGTTGATAAAGCATCAACTAAAACTCCATTAACTAAAATATCCATTTTTACTAAATTACTAGGTTTATATCCAATTAATTCATAATCAAAAGAAGCATAACCCTTACTAATACTTTTAAGTTTATCAAAAAAGTCATAAACTATTTCGGATAAAGGCAATTCATAATGAAGGATTGCTCGTTCAGGAGTTAAATATTCTAAAGTTTTATAAATTCCTCTTTTATTTTGACATAACTCCATTAGTGGACCAATATATTCACTTGGAGTAAAGATATTAGTTAAAATATACGGCTCACTAATAGTCTTGATTTTAGTTATATCTGGTAATTTTTGAGGAGAATCTATTTTAATAATTTCGGAATCAGTTTTTAAAACTTCATAGACAACTGATGGACTAGTTGCAATTAAATTTAAGTTAAATTCTCTTTCTAATCTTTCTTCAACTACATCCATATGTAAAAGTCCAAGAAATCCACAGCGAAATCCAAATCCTAATGCTTCACTAGTTTCTGGTTCAAAAGTTAAGCTTGCATCATTTAATTTTAATTTTTCTAAGGCATCTCTTAAATCATTATATTTATTAGTTTCAGTTGGATAAAGTCCTGTAAAAACTACTTGTTGCATAGGTTTATAACCAGGTAAGACTTCTTTACAAGGATTTTTAGCCAAAGTAATCGTATCACCTACTCTAACATCACTTAAAGTTTTAATAGAAGCAACTACATATCCAACCTCTCCACTTGAAAGACTATCTACTTTTAAGAAATTAGGATTATAAACAAATAACTCCGTTACCTCGTATTCAGAACCAGTTTGCATGAATTCTATCTTATCTCCTACTTTAAGAGAACCATCAAATACTCTAGCTAAGACCAAAACACCTCGGTAAGAATCATATAAACTATCAAAGATTAAAGCTTTTAAAGGTTCTTGTTCCAAGCCAGATGGAGCTGGAATTCTTTCAATTAAAGCTTCAACTAATTCTTTTATACCTTCTCCAGTTTTAGCACTTGTAAGGATAATTTCTTCATCTTTAAAGCCAAAGGTATCTATTAATTCTTGCTTAGTTTTTTTTATATCAGCACTTGGTAAATCTATTTTATTAATAACAGGAATAATTACTAAATTGTTATCTAGAGCTAAATACATATTAGCAATAGTTTGAGCTTCTACTCCTTGAGTTGCATCAACAACTAGTATAGCCCCATCAGATGCTGCTAAACTACGACTAACTTCATAAGAAAAATCAACATGACCAGGAGTATCTATTAAATTTAGAGTATACTCTGCTCCTTTATAATTATAGTTAAGTCTTACTGTATTTAATTTAATTGTTATTCCTCTTTCTCTTTCAATATCCATATTATCAAGCATTTGTTCTTTAGCTTCTCTTTTAGAAACAGCATTTGTAATCTCTAAAATTCGATCAGCTAAAGTTGATTTACCATGATCTATATGAGCTATTATAGAAAAATTTCTTATATTTTCTCGTTTCATATTAAACCTCACATATAGATATTTTATCAAATTTATATAAATGAAACAATCTTTTTAAAAAAATACCTAAAAAAAATTAATTTAAAATAACACTATTTAGATAAACATCTATGTAAAAAAATGTAAAAATAAGATTCTTAAGATTGTTTTTTAAAAGTAAAAATGCTATTATTATCTTAGATATTAATATATAATAAGAGAGGTTTTTATGATAGATTTTGATATTAATACATTTAAAGAAGCTATTTTAGAAGTAAGTAAAGCTATAGAATCTTTAGAAAATAAAAAAAGTTATGTAAACGAAATTTTAGGTATAACAGATGCTTATGAAGGAAAAGAATCGGTTAATGATGCATCTTTACAAATATTTAATATTATTTCTCAAACGAAAGAATTATTAGAAGATATGATTAATACTTTAAATATTATGTTTAAAAATATGGCTGCTGGTTCTTTTGTTACTTTGCCTTATATAGTATCAGAAAATAGTTTTGGAACTCCATCAATTATGTCTTTTTGGACTAATCAAGGTGAAGCTCAAAAATTTTTATCAATATGTGGTATTGTAGGTGGTACTAAACAGGGAAATAATCAATGCTTAGCAACAGCAAGAATGTATGCTCAATTGGTATGTGACTATTTAGGAATTACAAGTGATGATGAAGATATAAGAGATGGTAAAGTTGGTTATGTTTTTGATAATACCCAAGATGCTTTAGAATATATGGGAAATGAAATTAAAAATGGATATCCTGTAACACTTGAAGTAACTAATGGAGAAGAAAAAAAGCATTTTGTAATGGCCTTTGGTCTTAAATTAAATGAAAATGGACAAGTTCCTGAACAAATAAGTGAAAATGATATTTTATATTTAGATCCTGTTGCTGGAGAAGTTAAAGTTTTAGGTGAAAGTTGGAAGGATTATGGTTTAATGGCTAGAAATTTAAAAAAGGATAGTACTGCCTCTACTCCCCTTGGAGTTAAAGGATATTGGGTTGGTACTTTTAGTGGCGATGTTCCAGAAAGATTTAAAGAAAGAACAGATCTTGGATATCAACCTGCACCTAAAAGTAGTGATACAGAAATTAATCCATATGCACCATATGATTACTATGTTAGTATTACTTTAAATGATGGTACTATTCTTAATAGTAGAGACTTCACAAATGAAGAATTAGACAAAGATTATACCCTACCAAAAAATCAAATCCCTGCTAAACTTCCTTGGATAAACCCTAATGCAACAGATGAAGATTGGATTACTTATTTTTATAATATATATCATACTATATAAAAAAAAGACTTTGTCTTTTTTATTTTTTGGAATTTAACATATCTAAAATTTGCTGTTCATTTAGAATTGGAATATCTAAATCTTTAGCTTTTTCATATTTACTGCCAGGATTTTCTCCTAAAACCAAATAATCTGTCTTTCTACTAACTGATTCGATTACTTTACCACCATTTGTAATAATCATATCTTTAAGTTCGTCTCTTTTAATATTAAGAGTACCTGTAATAACAAAACTTTTATCTTTAATTTTTTCGTTTTCAACAACTTTACCAAGATATTTCATATTTAATCCTAATTCTTTTAATTCATCAATTAATTTCAGATTATCAGAATTTTCGAAATATTCCTTTACACTTTGAGCAATTATAGAACCAATATCAGGAATAGTATTCAAATCATCATAACTAGCTTGAATAATAGAATCCATATTAACAAATTTTCGAGCGAGTATGGTTGCAGTTTTAAAACCAACATGTCTTATTCCTAATGCAAATAAAAGTCTTTCAAGAGAATTTTTCTTACTTTCTTCAATTTCATTAAGTAAATTTTGAATACTTTTTTCTCCATAACCTTCTAATAACATTAATTCATTAATACAGGTATCAAGATGGTAAAAATCAGGTATTCGCTTAACAAATCCTAAATTATACATATCTTCAACAATTCTTTCTCCAAAACCGCTAATATCCATTGCTCCTTTAGAAGCAAAATGAATTAAAGATTCGATGTGTTTAGCATCACATTTAGGATTAACACAATAATAATTACTATCTTTCTTTACTAAATGTTCTCCACATATAGGACAAGTATCCGTCATTTTAAATGGCTTTTCAAAACCTATTCTTCGTTCATATTTAACACTTGCAACTCTAGGAATAACATCACCTGCTTTAATGATTACAACATAATCTCCAACTCTAATATCTTTTTCTAAAACATAATCTTCATTATGAAGAGTTGCTTTAGATATCGTTGATCCCATAACATTTACTGGTTCAAGTATAGCATTTGGAGTTACTTGTCCTGTTCTTCCAACTGTAAAAATAATATCTTTAAGCTTTGTAACTACTTCTTTAGGAGGAAATTTATAAGCAGTTGCCCATTTAGGATATTTAACTGTACTTCCAAGTCGCATTTGATCTTTAATACTATTTAATTTAATAACAACTCCATCAATATCATATTCTAAATTATCTCTTTCCTTAGTTTTTTCAGCTATGTAATTAAGAATACCGTCAACTCCATCAACTAGTCTATTATTAGGATTAGTAACAAATCCAAGATTTTTCATATATTCTAAAGCTTCATAGTGAGTATTGATACCATAATCAAGAGGATTTGGTAAATGATAAAGAAAAGCATCAAGATTTCTTTGAGCTGCTATACTAGAATCAAGTTGTCTAATAGAACCTGCTGCTAAGTTTCTAGCATTTTTAAATGGTTCTAAACCTTCTTTTACTCTCTTAGCATTTAACTTTTGTAAAGTTTTTTTACTAATATAAATTTCTCCTCTTACTTCTATATCAATTTTTTCTTTTAATTTTAATGGAATAGTTTTAATCGTTTTAACATTATCTGTTATATCTTCTCCAACAACTCCATCCCCTCTAGTAGCCGCATATTTAAGCTCTCCATTAACATATTTTAAAGAGACACTCAATCCATCTATTTTAAGTTCACATACATATTTTGGAATAATATTTTCTTTTCTAATTCGATTATCAAAAGTTATAATATCAGATTCTGTAAAAACATTAGCAAGAGATAGCATAGGAAGTTCATGGGTAATTTTAGCAAAGCTTTCATTTATTTTACCTCCTACCCTTTTAGTTGGTGAATTAGGATCAGCTTCATTAGGATATAATTCTTCTAGTTTTTGTAATTCTCTTACTAAACGATCATATTCACTGTCATCAACTGTTGGATTATCAAGAGTATAATATTCATAGTTTAAATTATTAATAATTTCTACTAATTCATGCATTCTTTTAATATTGTCATTATCATTCATAAATTAAACCTCCTACTTTTGTAATATCTTTAAAATCTGTATCAAAAGTCATTGATAAATTATCAGTTTCTTCTTTTAAACTATCAAGAGTATGAGGTCCATAAATAGTCCCATCAACATAATAAATCATATAATAATTTCCATCACTTAACCCTAAGCAAACTACATCACTATTAAACTTAAATGTTTTTATTTGATAATCTAAATCATTTATTTTTACAATCTTATCATCTTTATACAATTTAATTATATTATTAACACTTTTAATTTCATAATTATCATATAACTTATAACTAAAATTTTTATGAGAATCACAACCAACTATTAAGAAAAAAGAAAGCAAAAGTACTAAAATTACTAACTTATTTCCATAAATCATGTGGGTACTCTCCTTTCTCAATTAATTTATTTAATTCATTTACTACTTCTTCTTTATCTTCACGATAAGTTACACCTAACCATTTATCAGTTGATTCTAAAACTCGAACTTTCTTACCATTGTTTTTTATTTCTTCAAAAACAACATCTGGAATTAAA
>CANRCN010000044.1 GCA_947629135.1 uncultured Bacilli bacterium
TTTAATCTATAATCACTCAAAGTAATATTAGGATTATTTTCCATATATTTTAAATAGTTATCTTTATCTATTTCTTGATCAACATAAAAATAATCATCAAAATGAATTCCATCAATATCATAATTAGATATTAATTCATAAATTTGTTTTAAAATTAAATCAATAGTTTTAGGACTAGCAGGATTATAATAAATTCCATCTTTACTAACCTTAACATCTCCTGTATTTAACATAATATATGCTGGATTACTCTTTGCTATTTTAGATGAATCTGATTCTAAACTAACTCGATAAGGATTTATCCAAGCATGAATTTTTAATCCTCGCTTCTTACATTCTCTTATAAAATAATCTAAATAATCCATACCTGGATTTTTCCCTTCTTCCCCACTTAACGTATAAGAATAAGGAAAGATACTAGATTTATAAATACTATCCGAAAAAGGAGATACTTGTAAAAAAATAGTATTAAATCCTAAAGACTTAGCATTATCTAACATTTTATTAATATAAGATTTATTAATATTTAAAGCATTTCCTTGAAAATAAGTTAAGTATTCTAAATAACTAATATAAACTCCTCTTATTTCAAAATCATCAGTAATTTCTCTTACTTTACTACCTGAAACAAAAGCCATTCCAGTTAAAAATAAAATAAAAATTAAAAAAAAGACAAATATTTTTTTCATATAATCACATACTTATTCTATGAAATTTATTTGTCTAAATTTGTTGGAAAAAAGAATAATTTATACTTTTTTATAATTACATTTCTTCAACTTCATCAATAGCTAATATTTCTAATAAATTATGAATAACTAAATAAACTAATTTCACTAAACCTAAATAATTATTCCTGATATTATCATCACTTTCAGTTAAAATATGATAGTTATTATAAAATTTATTAAATAAACTAGCAAGATCAAATAGAAAATCTGTTACATAATTTAAACTTTTATCATTATAACATCTATTTAAAATACTAGGTAATTCTAATAATTTTAAGTAAATATCTAAACTTTCAGCATTTTCAATTTTAGTAATTTTAAATTCTTTAACATCACTTTTTCTTAAAATTGATTTAAGTCTTACAGTTGTATATAAAATATAAGGTCCTGTCTTTCCATCAAATGATGCAAATTTTTCTAAATCAAATATATAATCTGTATTTCTAAATGACATCAAATCAGCATATTTTAAAGTGGCAATTGCAAGTTTCTCTTTTATTTCATCTTTATTTTTTAATTCAGATTTCATTTTAGGTTCTAGAATTTCTTCAATTAATTTAATAAGTGATTCTAATTCCATTACTCCACCATCACGTGTTTTAAATGGTTTTCCATCTTTACCATTGATAGTTCCAAATCCAAAATGAAGAAGTTTACAATCTTTTCTTACTAAACCAGCTTTATAAGATGCTCTAAAAACTTGTTCAAAATATAAAGATTGACGATTATCTGTAAAATACCAAATTTCATCTGGTTTAAATCTCTTTTCTCTTGAATAAATTGTTGCTAAATCACGAGTTGCATAGATAGTTGCACCATCAGTCTTAATTACAATTAAAGGAGGAAATTTTTTGTTATCCTCATTTTCCTTAACATCCATGACCATGGCCCCTTCGGATTCATATAAATAAGGTTTCAAAACCTCCAACATCGAAGGAACATCTTTAAATGAATCAAGTTCTCCTTCCCATAAATCAAAATGACAATTTAATTTATCATAAACATCTTTGATAGATACAACTGAAATATCAACTAACTTTTTCCATAAATTAATATATCTTTTATTTCCTCTATCAATATCAGCTGTTATTTCTCTAACTTCATCCATTCTTTCTTTATTCATTTTAGCATCAACATTAGCAGCAACATACATTTCTCCTAAATCAGCTGGAGTATAATTAACAGCTGGATATTCTCCTTCATAATCTTCTTTGAAATATAAAGAATCAGGTTCTCTTTTCTTAATTTCTGAAATTAACATTCCAGCTTGTCTTCCTAAATCACCTAAATGAACATCACTTATTGTTTTATCACCAAGTAAATTAGCAAGTCTTCGCATAGCTTCTCCAATGTTAGGCGATCTCATATGTCCAACATGAAGAGCTTTGGCAGCATTAGCACCACCATAATCCAAAAATATTAACTTTTCTTCATGTTTATCCACCAAATTGTGGAAATCTTTTAATACTATATTTAAATATTCAATTAAATTATCATCCTTAAATGAAAAATTAATAAAACCAGGAGCTGCAATATTAACACCTTCGAATCTTGAATCTAAATTAGCTACTATTTCTTTAGCAATATCCATTGGATTTTTTTTATATTGTTTAGCAAGCATCATAGCAACATTTAACTGAAATGTTCCAAGTTCTCTTTTTCCACTTGGAAGAATTGCAACATTTGAAATTTCATATCCTAAATCATTTATTACTTTTTTTAAGTATTCTTCATTATTCTTTATTAAACTCATAGCTTCCCTCCTCAAATTCATTTATATTTTAACTTATATTTATATTTTTTTCAAGACTTTTTGTTTCTAAAAAAAATTTACTAAAAATGCTCAATGCACTTAGTAAATCTTTCTTTTATTTTAGGAAGACCAAGCAATTTCATAATTTCAAATAAATCTGGAGTATTAGTTTTACTTGTTAAGCTAACTCTAATAACACCTGTAACATCTGAAACATTTCCTTTATAATTATCAGGATTCTTTTTATAATCTTTAATATTAGAAGCATATCCTAATTCTTCACACATCTCTTTTACTTTACTAAACCAAATATCTTTATCACTTAAATCTAAATATTTATCATAGTAAGTATTTAAAATTGTTGCAATTTCATTTTTATCAGTTATCTTTGTAAATTCATACGTAGGATTATCAAAATATTCGTCAAACATATAAAAGACAAATTTCTTAATACTTGAATAACTTATATAATCTTTTCTAGGTTTTTCTACTTCTCTTTCAATATTGAAAACTTGAATAGCATAATCTTTATGTTTTTCTAAAATATCATGAAATTCTTTATCAAATTCACTTGTCCAAATAAGTAAATTATCATAAATCTCACGAGCACTCATTTTACCAAAGTAATTTTTAGATATATTAAATAACTTAGCTGTATCAAATAAAGTTCCACTAGCACTAATTTTTTTAAAATCATACTCAAAATCATTAATATCACCATTAGGATTATTATCAAGCCATTCTTCAAAGTTTGAGTTGGCAATTGTCATTAAATATAATTTAACTGCTTCTTTAGGTATTCCTTCCTTATGATAAAATTCAACACTTGCTTCAGGATCTTTTCTTTTAGATAATTTTCTTCTAGTACCATTTTCATCTATTTTCATAACTAATCCTAAATGAGCATACTTAGGTTTTTCAAATCCAAAAATTTCAAATAATTGGTCATGAATTGGAAATGAGGCAATCCATTCTTCACCACGCATAATATGAGTAGTTCGCATTAAATGATCATCTACTAAATGTGCAAAATGGTAAGTTGGTAATTTATCAGTTGACTTTATTAAAACAACATCTAAATCATTTTCTGGGAATTCAATGTCTCCTCTTGCTAAATCATTTAAAACAATCTTTTTATTAAAGTCTCCAGGAGATTTTAATCTTACAACAAACTCTTCACCATTTTTAATTCTTTGAATAGCTTCATCAATATCCATACTACGACATTTTGCAAATGAACCATAGTAACCAATTCTTTCTTTATTTAATTCTTGAATTTCTCTGGTTTCATCAAGTTCATCGGCTGTACAAAAGCAAGGATAAGCAAGATTTCTTAATACTAATTCTTTAGCAAAAGCATGATAGATTTCCATTCTCTCACTTTGAATATATGGTCCATATTCACCTATACTTGTATTTTCATCAATCATTCCTTCATCAGGTATAATATCAAAGTTTTTTAAATCATTTAAAATTCCTGTGATTCCATTTTCAACACTTCTTTTTTGATCCGTATCTTCAATTCGAAGGTAAAATACACCATTTGTTTGCTTAGCAGCTTTATATGCCTGAAAAGCTCCAAGTAAACTTCCCATATGTACGAATCCTGTAGGACTTGGAGCAAATCTTGTTACAATTGCACCATCTTTTAAATTTCTTTTAGGATACATTTGTTCATAATCACTAACACTCTTAGTTACATTAGGAAACATTAAATCTGCAAGTTCTTTCAATTTATCATTCATAAGTCCTCCTTTAAAACTTTTATATCTTATCTTAAAAAATTTTATTTGTCAACACTTTCATCATTTTTAATAAATTCTAATATTTTATTTCTAGCCGTTGGAGTAATAACTTTATCAAGCCATTCTTCTTTTGGTATATAAGCTTCTTTATCAGTTATTATTCTAACTCGATCTTGATTTTCTAAAACATAATCAACTGGAACTGCCTCATCATTTACAATTGCAGCTACCATCGTATTACCAATATCAGTATGTATCTTATATGCAAAATCTATTACAGTTGCACCATTTGGAAGTTCTATAACCTCACCACTAGTTGTATAAACATAAATATTACTTCCAAATAATTCTTTTTTAATACTTGAAACAAATTCAATATTATCTAAAATTGTACTATCCAACTCTTTAATAGATTTAAAGAACTGAAAATTATCCTCTAAATCTTTCTTCATTAAATTTTTAGCTGTATTTTTATATTTAAACCAATAAGAAGTAAGTCCAAAAATTGCAACCCTTTCCATATCAAAAGTTCTAATTTGAAATTGAAGTAAATGATTATCTTTACCAAATACTGTTGTATGAATAGATTGATACATATTCGTCTTAGGCTTTGCTATATAATCTTTAAATCTATTATTAATAGGTGTAAAATGTTCATGAATTAACATTAAAGCAAGGTAACAATCTCGAGTATTTTTAACTAAAACTTTAATACACATTAAATCATGTATCATTTCAAAATTAACCTTAGTAAGCATCTTTTTATAAATACTATAATTATCTTTATATCTTATTTCAAACTTAGCTTTAACTCCATTTTTCTTAAATATTGCTTCAACTTCCTTTTTAGTATCTTCTAAAATATCTTTAGTTTCTTTCTTTAAATCTTCTCTTTTTTTATTAATATCCCCATATAAACTAGGTTTTAAATATTTAAAAGCAATATTTTCAAGTTCATCTTTTATTTTAGATGCTCCTATATAATAAGCTAAAGGAACATAAATTTCTAAAGTTTCTAAAGCTTTAGCTTGTTGTTTTTTAGTACTTTTATATTCAAGTGTCCTCATATTATGAAGACGATCGGCTAGTTTAATGATTATTATTCTGGGATCTTTTGCAAGACTTACGATTATTCTTCTTAAGTTAATTGCTAATAATTCATTTTTATTATTAAGATCCAATTTCGTCATCTTCGTAACTCCATCAACTAAGTCACGAACTGTTTTATTAAACTTTTTTTCAACATCATCTAAAGTCGATTCCGTATCTTCAACAACATCATGAAGCATAGCTGCACACAAAGTATCAATATCGGCATGCATAGATGCTAAAAAGTAAGTGACATTAATAGGATGAATTATATATGGTTCACCACTCGCTCTTAACTGGTCTTGGTGACGAGTTTTAGCATAATCATAAGCCTTTCTTAATTTAGGTACATCAAAAGGAGCATATGATAAAACCAACTTTTCAAGATCATTATAAGAAATAGCATTCATCTATATCACCTACCTACCCTAATATTATATAGAATAAACACTTTAAAATCAACAATTTTATTAAAATTACTTGTTAAAACTAAAATTTCATGATAAAATAATATAGATATTTGACGGGAATTAGACCCGCTGAATATCTTTTTTTTAGAAAAAAAGAAACCTAAATGGTTTCTATAAAAAGTCATCAATTGTTAATAATTTTTCATCTATTTCTTTCAAAGAAGGTCTAGGCTTAACTGGTGCATCTGAGATTATAACCTCAATATCATCTTCTTTTTTTAGAAGAGTAGTATCAACTGCCACATCCGTTAATTCTTTTTTACTTATAACTGAACCAATACTATATCTATCAAAAATAGGCAATTCAGTTATTTTTATCTTATCAATTGTATCACTTCTTAAAATCAAATGAGTATTATTATTTACTGTAAATGTTTTTAAAACTTTATAAGGATTACTCTTTACTTCTTTAATTATCATTAATCCTCTTCTTGCTCTAGTTGATTTTTCAAACTCACTTAACTTCATTCGTTTACCTGTTTTTTTATTAGTAATTAAAGATATATAATCTATTTCATTAAAATTATTAACTGATACAACTGTATCATCTTTTAAATTAATTGATTTAACTCCACTAGTCCTTAGTCCAACAATTGGAATTTCTGTAATATCATACCAAAGTCCATATCCATGCTCGGTTGCAACAAAGATATTATTAGCTTTTGAAATAAAGGCTTCAATCATTCGATCATCATCTTTTAATTTCATACAATTAACAGCTTTATTATAACGAAGTAATTTAAATTCATTTAATTTAGTTCTCTTAATCATACCATTTTTAGAAGCAAGAGTAATATCAACATCATTTTCAAATTTTTCTACTCTAATTGCTGATATAATTTCTTCTCCACTTGCAAGCGGTACTAAATTACTTACGTGTTTACCTAAATCTTTCCATTTTATGTCAGGAATAGTATAAACTGGGATATATAAGAAATTACCAAGATTTGTAAATAAAAGAATCGTATCAAGAGTGCTTGCTTCATAAATTCCAATTGGATAATCATTATCCTTTAAAGTAGGTTCTGAGTCAGTTTGAGAATATGATCTCATACTACATCTTTTAATATAACCATCTCTTGTAACCAAGACAATAACATCTTCTTTAGGAATCATAGCCTTCTCATCAATCGTAATATCTAATACTTCATCTTCAATCTGAGTTTTTCTAGGTGTTGCATATTCCTTTTTGATATTTCTTAATTCTTGTTTCATAACATCCTTTAATTTATCATCTGATTCTAAAATTGCTTCTAATTCTGAAATTAATTGTTTCAAACTATTATATTCATTTATAAAGTCTTCAATATCAGAATTAGTTAATCTATATAATTGTAAAGTAACTATATAATCAGCTTGAATTTCTGTAAAATCATATTCTTTTTGTAAATTTAAAATTGCATCAGCTTTGTTTTTTGAAGCTCTAATGGTTTTAATTACTTGATCTAATATAGAAATAGCTTTTATCATACCTTCAACTACATGCATTCTTTTTTTTGCTGTTTCAAGATCAAATCTAGTACGTCTTGTAATAACTTCTTGAAAATGTTTAATATATGCATCTAGAATACTAACAACTCCTAAAGTCATTGGACATCTATCAACAATTGCTACCATATTATAGTTATAATTTATTTGAAGATCACTATTCTTATAAAAATAATTTAATACTAAATCTTTATTAGCACCTTTCTTTAAATCTATAACAATTCGTACTGGATCATGTCTATCTGATTCATCACGAATTTCAACTACTCCTTCAATTTTTTTATCAAGAACAAGTTCACTCATTCTTTTAACAAGCATAGCTTTATTAACATCAAAAGGTATTTCTCTAACTATTAATTGTTCTTTCCCTTTTTCTTTAACATAATCAACTTTACTACGAACAACAACCTTGCCACGTCCTGTTTTAAGAGCTTCTCTAATTCCAACAATACCTGATGCAATTCCTCCTGTTGGAAAATCTGGTCCTTTGATAATTTCAAAAATAGTTTCTTCTCTGCAATTAGGATTATCTATTCTTTTGATTGTTGCATCGATTACTTCTCCTAAGTTATGAGGTGGAATATTGGTTGCATATCCTGCTGAAATTCCTGTTGAACCATTTACTAAAAGGTTTGGAAATTTAGCTGGTAAAACCGTTGGTTCCATCATCGTATCATCAAAGTTAGGAGCCCAAGTGACAGTATCTTTTTCAATATCTTTTAAAAGTTCGTTACTAATTTTCGAAAGTCTTGCTTCCGTGTAACGCATAGCAGCAGCAGAATCACCATCCATACTACCATTGTTACCTTGCATCTCAATATAAGGAGTATTTTGCTTCCACCATTGACTCATTCTAACCATAGCATCATAGATTGAAGAATCACCATGTGGATGAAAATTACCCATAATACTACCAACTGTTTTAGCACTTTTTCTAGTTGGCTTGTCATAAGTATTATGATCGTTATACATACCATATAATATTCTTCTTTGAACTGGTTTCAAACCATCTCTTACATCTGGAATAGCTCTATCTTGAATTATGGCTTTAGCATATCTTGAAAATCTATCTTCCATGATATCTTCAAGGGTTTTGTCGTATATCTTTTTAATTAGTTCGTTATCCATTATAATCACTTCCCTATCACGTAATTATCTTCAAGTGAAAATTCAATATTTTCTTCAATCCACTCTTTTCTTGGTTCTACTTTATCGCCCATTAAAACACTTACTCTTTTTTCAGCAAGTAGTGCATCAGTTATAGTAACTTTAATTAAACTTCTAGTGTCTGGGTTCATAGTTGTCTCCCACAATTGTTCGGCATTCATTTCACCTAATCCTTTGTATCTTTGAACATTAGTTGCTTTAGCCTTTTCTTTATTCATGATACTATCTTTCTCCATATCATCCCAAGCATAAAAAGTTTTTTTATTATAATCTATTTTATATAAAGGTGGTAAAGCTATAAATAATTTACCTTCTTCGATTAGACCTCTCATATAACGATAAAAAAATGTAAGTAAAAGAATTTGGATATGAGCTCCATCATCATCGGCATCGGTCATGATAATTATTTTATCATAATTTGATTCATCTGGTTCAAATTCAGCTCCAACTCCTGCTCCAATTGTATGAATAATTGTACTTATCTCTTCATTTTTGAATAATTCTTCCATTCTAGTTTTTTCAGTATTTAAAACTTTTCCTCGTAAAGGTAAAATGGCTTGAAAAGTTCTATCACGTCCACTTTTAGCAGAACCTCCTGCAGAATCACCCTCAACTAAATATAACTCATTTTTCTTTGGATTCTTAGTTCCAGCTGGAGCTAATTTACCACTTAAAAGTTTTTCCTTTTTATCACGGCTTTTTCCATTTCTTGCCTCATCTCTAGCCTTTCTGGCCGCTTCTCTTGCTATTTTACTTCTGACCATTTTATCCATGATATCAGTTGCTACTTTTTTATTTTCTTCTAAAAAGAACTGAAGCTTTTCAGTAACTAAAGCTTCAACTGCTGGACGAGCAGCTGGAGTTCCCAATTTTCCTTTTGTTTGACCTTCGAATTGTAAAATTGCTTCAGGTATTTGTAAACTAATAATTGCCGTGATTCCCTCTCTTGTATCACTTCCCTCTAAGTTTTTATCTTTAGCTTTTAAATAACCATTATTTCTAGCATAATCATTAAACACTTTCGTTAAAGCGGTTTTAAACCCAACTTCATGAGTTCCTCCATCTCCAGTTTTTACATTATTAACAAAAGATTCAATTGTTTCATTATAAGAATCTGTATATTGAAAAGCAATTTGCATATGCATTTTATCTTTATCACCTTCAAAGTAAACAACATCGTGTAAAGCATTCTTATCTTCATTTAAATAAGAAACGAATTCCTTAACTCCATCCTGATAACAAAAATGAGCTTCTCTATTATCTTCTAAATCAACAACATCAATAGTTAATCCTTTTAAAAGAAAAGCTGATTCTTGCATACGTTCACAGATAGTCGTAAATGAAAAATTAGTAGTTGAAAATATCTTAGAATCTGGTAAAAATCTAACTTTGGTACCAGTTCTATTAGTTGTTCCTATTTTTTTTAAAGGTACATCAACTTTTCCTCCATCTTTAAATCGAATAAAATATTCTCCTTTATCCTTTTTAATAGTAACTTCCATCCAACATGATAAGGCATTTACAACTGATGCTCCAACACCATGAAGTCCTCCTGATACTTTATAGCCAGATTGCTCAAATTTACCACCAGCATGAAGTACTGTGTAAATAACCTCTGGAGTTGAAATTCCACTTGAATGCATTCCAACTGGAATTCCTCTACCAAAATCTTCTATCTCAACACTTTTATCTTTATGTATAGTAATTATTATATGATTACCATATCCATTAATTACTTCATCAATTGAATTATCAACAATCTCCCAAATTAAATGGTGTAATCCTCTTTTATCTGTAGACCCAATATACATACCAGGTCTTTTCCTGACAGCTTCTAAGCCTTCCAAAATTTTTATAGAACTTTCATCATAAGTCATTTATATCACTCCATCTATATTTTTTCCATAAATATTATAACCAATTTTAAAAAATAAAACAAGCATGAAAACACTTATTTGACACTTTATTTTTACAATTCAATTAAATAAAACTTGTCATTTTTTCTTGATATTTTTTTTTAAATAGTCCATACTAGTAATGTAGTAGGTGTTTATATGAAAAAAAAGTTATTTGGAGTATTTAGCTTAATAATAGTAATTATAATTGTAATAATACTTTCAATTATTAATAAAGATAATAATAAAACAAAAATTGAAAATGATAATTTAAATAAAGAAAAAGTTAAAGCTTTTGATGATTATATAGAAGTAATTCCAGAAAATGCAAAAATTTTTATAGAAAGTTTAGATAACGAAGTTTTAAAAAGTCCCCTTGAAATAAGTAGTTTAAATCAAATAATTTTTGATAAAAGTGAATCGATGTATGATCTTAATGATATTACTAGTATAACCAAAAATGGAATTTTAAAACTAATAGATACTTATAATTTGCCAACTCTTCCTAAATATAATAAAGATAAATTAATTACAAATAATGATACTAAAATAATTCTTGAAAATAGAAATCTTGATAAAATTAAAGATTTAGAAAAAATACCTGATGGAGTAATAATTAGAAGAACTAATTTAAGAAGTTTTCCCAGTAATATAAATTTTTATGAAAGTCCTAATTTAGAAAACTTTGATATGTTACAAGAAACTGAATTATTAGTTAATACTAGAGTTTTAATTTTACATGAAAGTAAAGATACAAAATGGAACTTTGTTATTTCCCCTACTTATGTAGGTTGGGTTTTAAAAAATGATATAGCTTTATTAAATGATGATACAAGAGATTTCTTTTTAAAACCAAATAAATTTGTTGTTATAACGGCAGCTAGTATAACAATCGATGATGTAATTTTAGATATGAGTGTTAAGCTACCATTTTTAGGAACTACTGAGGGTGGCTATCAAGTAAGTATTCCAACCTTAGGTGCAAATAATTTAGCTACTAGAAAAACAATTACCATTACTAAAGATACAGCTCATATTGGCTATCTTCCTTACACTAAAAGAAATGTTATCATCCAATCTTTTAAATATGAAGGAGTTCCCTATTCTTGGAGTGGACTTGATAAACATGTTGATTGTTCAAGTTTTGTTTCTAATGTCTATCGAACTTTTGGAATTGAATTTCCAAGAAATACCAGTACTCAAAATAAAAGTATTGGAATAATTACTAGTCTTAAAGATAAAACTAATCAAGAAAAATTAACATCTATAGAAAATAAAGCCCCATTACTTTTATATCAATCAGGCCATGTCCTACTTTATATTGGAGAAC
>CANRCN010000045.1 GCA_947629135.1 uncultured Bacilli bacterium
ACCAATTTCACCTTGGGGACCCGTAGGACCAGTAGCACCTGTTGCCCCATCAAGTCCTGCAATACCTTGGATACCTTGAATACCTTGAGGTCCTGTAGCTCCAATAGCTCCAGTAGCTCCTGTTGCACCAGTAGGGCCAGTTGGACCAGTTAATCCAGTAGGACCTGTAGGACCAGTAGCTCCAGTAGGCCCAGTTGGACCAACTAACCCAGTAGGACCTGTTGGAGTAGTTCCCGTAGGAAGGATAGCAAAAACTACTCTAGGACAACTCTTACCAGGTTTAAATCCTTGACCAAATGAGTTAAAATCATTTTCCATTTTTATTTACCTCCTCATAATATTCTATAAAATTATCCATTTTTGAATAATTATAATAAACTATTAATACTAAAAAATACCAATTTATTTTTATAAAAACATGATATAATAAAAAAAGCAAAATGCTACTTAAAGTTTACAAAAAGATACTAATTATAGGTAGTGCTAAATATTATTTGCAATATAATTTATTTTTTTGATAGTTATAAAGATTATTTTTATGATACTTTAGAATAATTTAAATAATTGAAAAATAGTTAGAAGAATCTGACTATTTTTTTGTAAACTTCATAAATTTTACAAAAAAGTATGGTATACTATGGTAGTATGGAGGTTGATATAATGTATGATGTTATAATTGTTGGGGCAGGACCAGCAGGATTATTTACAGCTTATGAACTTGTTAATAAACAAAAAGATATTAAAGTTTTATTAATTGATCAAGGAAAGTTTGCTGAGCATAGGGTATGTTCAATGAATAAATATGGCACTAAATGCTTAAACTGTAAACCATGTCAAATATTATCTGGATATGGAGGAGCAGGAACTTTTTCTGATGGAAAATTAAACTTTGTTCCTAAATTAGGTAAAAGTGACTTATATAAATATATGAGTAGAGATGAAGCTGAAGAATTACTTCAAGATACGGAAGAGATATTTAATGAATTTGGAATGGATTCAGATATTTATCCGACTAATATGGATGAGGCTTTAAAAATAAAGAAAGAGGTCAGTAAACAAGGAGCTAATTTATTAATCATTAAACAAAAACATTTGGGAAGTGATAAATTACCAGGCTATATTACAAATTTTACCAATTATTTAAAAGATAAAGGTGTGACTTTACTAGAATCTTGTGAAGTAGTTGACATTCAAAATGAAAAAAACAAAATAATAGTTAGTTGTAAAGAAAAGAAAAAGAATACAACTTATGAAGGAAAATATGTTGTAGTTGCACCTGGTAGAACGGGAGCTAAATGGATTCAAGAACTTGCTGATAAATATAAAATACCATATCTTTCTCAAAGTATTGAAATAGGAGTTAGAGTTGAAGTTAGAAAAGAATTACTTGAGGATTTATGCAATGTTATTTATGATCCATCAATATTCATAAAAACGAAAACTTATGGTGATGAAATTAGAACATTTTGTACTAATCCAGGTGGTTATGTAACTAAAGAAAACTATTATGGATATATCTGTGTAAATGGGCATGCTTTAAAAGAAACAAAATCAAATAATTCTAACTTTGCCTTTATAAGCAAAGTTAATTTAACTGAACCAGTTACAAATACTCGAGAATATGGAGAATCAATTGCAAGAATTGCTAATGTTTTAGGAGATTCAAAACCAATTATTCAAACATTAGGAGATTTAAAGAAATTTAGAAGAACAAGAATGAGTAGACTTGAAAAACAATTTATCTCACCAACTTTAAAAGACTGTGTTCCAGGTGATCTTGCTTTAGTAATGCCTCATAGAATAATTACTAACATTTTAGATGGACTAGAAGCTTTAGATAAAATAATTCCAGGTGTTAACAATGATGAAACTTTACTATATGGACCCGAAATAAAATTCTTTAGTAATGAGATAGAAACTGATAATAAATTTAAGGCTAATGATATGAATATGTACTTTATTGGAGATGGAGCTGGAAAAGCTGGAAACATAGTAATTGCAGCAGCAACAGGAATAGTAGCAAGTCGTGATATCTTAGAAAGAATTAATAAGAAAACAAAAGTTGTCAATTAAAAATGTAAAAAGTATAAAAAAAATTAGTATTCTTTTAAAAATGTGATATCATATATAGTAGGAAGTGTATATGAGAACGAAAAAAAGAAGAAAATTAAAAATTAGAAATTTGTTAATATGTATTTTTTTACTTGTTGTCGTTGGTTTTATTATAAAAGTAGTAAGTTCAAATTTGATATTTAAAGCTAAAAATACAGGTTATTTAGCAGGAAACAGTCCTGAAGTATTATCATATAAATTAGAAAATAATGATGATAAAGAAGAATTAAAAAAAGCTGATAACTTAATAAGAGGGAAAAAAATAACATATTATCCTAATGAGACTTATAAGGATAATTCTAATACTTATATAAAAATAGAATATAATTCAAAAACGTATTATGTTTTAAAAGATAATATTAAAGATAATTTAAAAGATGTTGTTTTAGAAAATACTTTATATGTGAGAACAGCCAATAACTTACTTAAAAATTTAGATGGTAGTTTAGGTAATTTAGTTAATAAAGGAGATAAAATGATTATTAAGGGTTATAATAAACTTCTTGATAATGGATATGTTGATTACTATAAAGTACAAGTTGGAAGTGAAGAAGGATATTACTATGGTGAATATTTAGTAGCAAGTGCAGATGAAGCTAAAAAAAACTATGATGAAGAAGGAATTTATAAAACACATTTAGCAAGAGTAGGTAAACTAGGAGGAGGGAGTGCTGGAAACTTAGATTACTATCCTGTTACAAAACCTGACTTTAAGGATAATAAAATGCCTGATGAAGTATATGCTTTATATATAAATGGTTCAAGTGAAATTAAGAAAAATATAGATTCTTACATCGAATATGCTAAGACAACTAAGATAAATGCTTTTGTAGTTGATATTAAAGATAATACAGTTCCAGCATATAAAAGTGATGTATATAAAGAATTATCACCAACTAACTATAAATATGCAAACAATAGTGTTGAAGATTATAAAGAAGCAATTAAAAAAATTAAAGATAATGGTTTTTATGTAATAGGAAGAATTACAACGTTTAAAGATGATTATTATGCTTTAGATAATAAAGATGATGCTATTGGTAAGAAAAGTGGAGGATTGCTTCAACAAGGAGGCTCATATTGGCCAAGTCCTTATAAACGAGGAGTTTGGGAATTTACGATTAAACTTGCTAAAGAAGCAGTTGAATTATTTGGATTTAATGAAATTCAATTTGATTATGTAAGATTTCCTGATAGATTAACTAGTGTAGAAAATACAGTAGATTACAAAAATACATATAACGAAGAAAAAGCTCAAGCTATTCAAAGATTCTTAATGTATGCAACTCATCAATTGCACGAAAAGGGAGTATATGTATCAGCTGATGTATTTGGAGAATCTTCTTGGGGCTATGTTACAGCTTATGGGCAATACTTTCCAGCTATTAGTAACGTAGTAGATGCTATAAGTGCAATGCCCTATACCGATCATTTTGAAAGAATTGCTAGTAATTGGGAAAAACCATATGATACTATGCTAAAATGGGGTAAGACGGCAGCTGAACGTCAATTAGAAACACCAACCCCAGCTATTGCTAGAACTTGGATAACTGCTTATGATACACCTTATTGGAAACCATATGTAACTTATGATGGTGAAATGTTATCAAAACAGATTCAAGCTTTATATGAAGTTGGATTAGATGGTGGGTATATGACTTGGAATAGTGGTAGCAGTTTAGCAAAATACAAAACTCAATTTAGTGCATTCAATAAGGAGTATAAGAAATGATAAAATTAGAAAATAATAACTATGAAATAATTGAAAATACAAACAATTGTTTAAATAAAGAAGAATTAGAAAGTAAATATACTGATTACTTTGAACCTTTTGATTATATATTAGGAGATTATTCTTATAATAAATTAAGATTAAAAGGTTTCTGTGATAAAGATAATCAAAGATTTAGTAAAATAAATGATATTAGTACGAAAGATGCTTATTTAAAAGAAAGATGTGCTTATCATTGTAATTACTTTTTAATTAAAAAAGTAAAAGATATAAAAGATAAAGTTAAAAATTAAGAAATGTCGAATACAAGACGTTTTCTTTTTAATATTAAATAAATTATTATTTAGTAATTTAAGTGGTTCTGAAAATAACATTAATAATTTTGATGAAGTTAATAAAATATTTAAAATTTATAATATGGCGAAAAAATATTATTACTATAATTTTCAAAAAAAATAGAAAAAAGTCGAAAAATTTAAAAAAAATTAATAAAAATTTGAAAAAGTACTTGCAATAAAAAATAATTATGGTAAAATGGTAATAGAAGATATGGAGGATATAACATGGATGAGAAAAAAATGATTAATATAACACTTGAGAATGGTACTAAAGAAGATGTAGAGGTTTTATTGTCTTTTAAGTTTAATGACACTAATAAAGAGTATTTAATATATACAAAAAATGAAACCGATGATAATGGAAACGTGACTATTTATGTTTCTAGTGTTACTAGAGTTGGAGATGAAGTAACATTAAATACTGTTAGTGACGATGCTGAATGGACAAGAATTAAAGACTTATTACGTGAACTATCTAAAAATGATTAGTGAGGGGTGAAATATCATGCTAGATAACATAACTGCTTTAAAAATTGAAGAGGGATTAAAAAATAATAAAACTGTAAAGGCTGCACCTGGTAAATATTCTAAACCAGCAAAACTTAGTTCTGGAAAGACCTTTAAGGAAAAAACTGAGGCGATTATGCAAAAAGTAGCAACTCCTGCTACTGCTGCACCAGAGGCTGCACCTGCTACTCCAGCTCCTGAAGTAGCACCAGCTCCAGCTGTAGAGGCTACTGTAGCATCACCAGAGGTTACTCAAACACCAGAAGCACCTGCACCAGTTGCATCTACTCCAGAAGTTGCTCCAGTAATAGAACTTCCAACAAATGAAAAAGTATTGGAAAGAGTTAAAATTGTTGGAATTACAAATACTTCTTTACCAAATGTTGGTTCTAAAACTGTAACAACACCTAGAAAGTTAAAAGTTAGTAATACTGTAGTTACAAGAACAGGAAATGTTTTGAGAGTATTAGAAAGTGTTCCAGTGGAAAAAGCTGTAGAGCCTGTTGAAACTCAAGCAACTGAGGTAGCACCAGCTCCAGCAGCTGAAACACCTGCACCAGTTGTTAATGAAGAAGTTCAAGTAGATCCAACTGTTACTGTTGCTAAAGAACCAGTAGAAGAAGTACCAACTGAAGAAGTTGAACAACCAAATTTCTTCTTAGGACAAAAATTAAATACAGAGGCAATTGAACAAGAAGAACCAAAAGAAGAAACTGAAAAAGTTGAAGATACTGAAGTAACTCAAGAAGAAAAAGAAGATAAATTAAATCAATATCTTGATAGAAATCAAGCATCCCAAGAAATTAGTAATGATGAAAGTTTAAGTTTAGATGATGTTTTAAAAGATTTAGATGAATATAAAGTAGCATCTGAACAAATTTTCAGTGGACAAGCAGAAATTAATAAATTAAATAAAGACTTAGCAGAAGCTAAACGAATCTTAGCTGAAAAGAAAAAAGAAGCTCAACAAATGATAGTAAGTGCTAAGGAAGTTCTTGAAAATCAAAGAAGTGAGATAACTTCTAAAACTCAAGAATTAAGTGATGTTAGAGAAGCAATTATTAGATGGACTGAATTAAAAGAAAAAAATCAAAATAGAGCATCACAAGAAGAATTTGAAGAAGAAATTTCTTACGGAAGATCAGCAGCTTAAAAATATAACCAATGAAAAAATCATTGGTTTTTTTGTATAAAAATTTAACTTACTATCATAATATTAATGAAATCTAAATAAACTATTACTAGGTGAATTGTGATACGTTTTTTTCTCTTTTTAATAGGATTTGGATTTTCAATAATTGGGTTTATGTATATAATTTTGTACTTAAACTATTTAACAATCGGTTTTACTTTTTTAGAGTATATTAAGTTTATAATTACTAGATTTGAATGTTTACTTGCATTATTTGGAATATTATTAATAACAATTGCAGTATTAAATAAAGGAGACTAAATGGTATACATATATGATATTTTATTAAATTTTAATAATGATTTTTATGAATTTTATGAATGGGAAAAAAATGATTCAATTTGTCATATTAAAAAAATCCCTATATTTAAAGTTGATACTGAATTTATGGAAGATTTGTTAAGTAAAAAAATGATTATAGATGATCCTATAATGGTATCAATTGTTAATAAAACGGAAGTATTTGATAATAAGAAAATAAAAAATTTAAAATATGCTTGTATATTTACAGATACTTATAGAGTTTTAGGAGTTTTATTTAATGATAATTATCAAGTTTTTAAGATAAGCGATTTATTACTTGATGAGGCTGTTGATGCAATTGATATATCAAGACGATGCACATTTTCAAAAATTACATATACTATAGTAGGTAATAAAAAAGATTATAGTTTTTTAACTAGAAGTGAAATAAAAATTAAAAAGTATTTATTAGGAGAGATAAAAAATGCTTATAAAGAAGAAGATAAAGAGAAACTAGAATATCTATACTTTGAATATTTTGGAAAATTAGAAACTGATAAAGAAAAAATAGTTGAAGAATTAAAAGAGTCATTGAAAGTAGAAATAAATGATGCACATAGGAGACTATTTGAACTATTAAAATTAGCAAGTAAAAGAGAAGTAGATTCAAAAATTTGACAAACAACCAAAAGTTTGTTAAAATATTAAGCCATAAATGAAAGAGGTGCAATTTATGTTTTACTCAATAATGCAAGCAGAAAGTTTATGTGATGCTGATCCGTCCCTGATTTTCTCGCTTATAAAAGAAAATGACATCGAGGTTGTTAACAAAATAATTAGTAAGGAAGGTTTTGATTTTAATACCATAGATTCAGATGGTAATAATGTTATCATGTATTTACTTAAAAATAAAAATTATGATTTAGTTTTAAAATACATTGATAAAGTTGATATAAATCATCAAAATAATGATGGAGATACTTTAACTCATATTTTAGTTGGAATGAACTATGTTAATGTTAAGGAAATAATTGAATCAGTTTTAAATAATCCTAATTTTATTCCTAATATAAAAAATAAGTTAGGTGAAACTATTCTAGATAAGTCAATTAAAAATAATTATTTATATACAAGTATGAAAATACTTGAAGATGAAAGATTTAATTCTATAGATATTTATTCATTTAAACATTTATATGAAACATATATTAAGAGTAATAATTATGGAAAATATTCTAAACTATCAAATTTAGAAATAATTCTTGATAATTTAGAGAATAAACCTTTGATGCCTAGAATGCAAAAATTACTTGATTTAATTGATGCACATATAGAAAAAATTAAAAGTGATTTGAATGCTTCTAAAACTGATGAAATGGATAGTATTATTAATCGAGTAATAATGGATGTTATAAATTAATAGTTTGATAAAATCAAACTATTTTTTGTATATTTTTATTAATTTTTACCATATTATAATTGGAGGGATTAATTTGAGAAAAGTACTAATAGGAATTATAGTATCAATTTTACTAATAACAGGTTGTAGTGATAATGATTTGATGAATACTCCAACTAAGAGAGTAGAAACTTTGCTTAATAATTATGTTACTTTAGATAAAAGTGTTTTAAGTGATTTAGATGAAACTCTTTTAACTGAAACGGTTATGACTACTGAGCAAAAAGATAAGTACAAAGATATTTTAAAGAATCAATATCAACATTTATCTTATGAAATAAAAGAAGAAACTGTTGATGGAGATAATGCAACAGTTGAAGTTGAAATTGAAGTATATGATTATAAAAAGATTATTGATGAAGCAACTGAATATTTAAATAATAATCCAAAAGAGTTTACAACTGAAGATGGTAAAATGACTGATATTTCTAAATTTAATGATTACAAATTAGAAAAGTTAAAAGATGCTAAAGATAAGGTTACTTATACTTTAAATTTAACACTTAAAAAAGTAAATGATAAATGGCAATTAGATGATTTAACTGATACTGAAATTAGTAAAATTCATGGATTGTATAATTATTAAAATAACTTATATTAGTTATTTTTTTTACATTTATTTACATATATTAAAAGAATTTTTCTTAAAAAGTTCTTTAAAAGTGATATACTAACCTTAAGGAGATAGATCTTATGGATAAAAAGAAATTAATAAAAATTGGTATGTCTGCTGTTTGTTTTTTAATTGGTATTACTTTAATATATTATATTTATGAAACAGCAAGTGTTGAAGAAGATACTAATAAAGAGGTTTTAATAGAAAAAGATACTTTATTCTTGTGTCCTGGAGATGAATATAATGAAGGTAAAATTATTAAAGTAATAGGTTCTGAAGGTAAAAAAGAAAGTGAAGTTTGTGAAGGTAAATTTGCAGGTAAATATGTATGTTCAAATGAATATTGTGGAGAACCTATTTATGGTCAATTAGGAAGCTATTATATTAATTATGAAAGTGGTATAGCTTTAATTAGAGATACAAACTATAATGAAAATAGTTTTGATAATGGTTTAAATTTTGATGAACCTGTAGAATCATTTTTATATAATTTTAAGGATAAAAGAAGAATAAGTGAAGAATATGATTTTTATACAACATTACTTGAAAAAGGTAATAAATCTTACTTTTTAACAATTACAAGTAGTAATTTAAGTGGAATTATTGATAATAAAGGGAAAATAATTGCACCAAATATTTATAAACAAATAGGTATTACTCCTTTTGAAGACGGATTAAGTGGTCAATTAGGTAATATAATAGTTGCAATTAGAAATAATAAATTTGGTTTATTAGATATTGAAACAGGCAAAGAAATTACTAATTTTGATTTTGATAAGATAGGTTTTATTAATGTATCTGAACCTAATAAATATCGTCCAGATTATATAAGTAGACATAATACAACGATTATAAATAAAGATTTAAAAGAAGTTTATGTTGAAGAAGATGGAAAAGGAAAGATAATTAATATTGAAACTGGGCAATTAGTAAAAGATTTAAATAGAACTTATGTATCTGCTTTTCCAATTACTGATAATTTGATTCTTGTTGAAGAAGAGAATAATGTTGTTGATATAATTGATTATAATTTAACTAGCATTTTAGAGAAAAAGTTAGAATTTGCTGATAAAGTATCTTATACTATAAAAGATAATAAATTATATATAGGGGATGCTAATGAAGGAGTATTAGAAAGTAGAAAACATATTTTTGATATTGAAACAGGAAAAATAATAAAATAGAATTATTTAAAAAATATATCAAATTTAGAAAAAAGTTTAAAAATTTATGAAAAACACTTGCATATTTTTAAAAAACAAGGTATATTATTAATGCTTACTAATTCTTTGCTTTGGATTCCTCAGTCCTAGACAACGAATTAGCGAATATAATATAAAGGAGGAAATATGGCTTTAACAAAAGAAAAGAAAGTAAAAATCGTTGAAGATTTTAGAAGAAATGAACATGATACTGGATCAGTTGAAGTTCAAGTTGCAATTTTAACTAATGAGATTAATGCTTTAACTGAACATTTGAAAGTTCATATTCACGATCATCATTCAAGACGTGGGTTACTTAAAAAAGTAGGTCAAAGAAAGAGCTTACTAAATTATTTAGCTAAAAAAGATGTAACTAGATATCGTGAATTAATAAGCAAATTAGGATTAAGAAAGTAGACACTTGTTTTTGAGTGTCTTTATTTTTAGAAAAGATTGGAGTTTAAGATGAAGAAAATATTTGAAAAAGATTTTTATGGTAAAAAAATAGTTGTTGAATTTGGAGAACTTGCTAAACAAGCAAATGGAGCAGTTTTAGTTAGATTTGATGATACTGTAGTTTTATCAACTGTCTGTGTTTCAGAAAATGTTAATTTATTATCTGACTTTTTTCCATTAATGGTTGTTTATCAAGAAAAACTTTATTCTGTAGGTAAGATTCCAGGTGGATTTATTAAAAGAGAAGGAAGACCAACAGAAGCTGCAACTCTTGCTGCTCGAATGATTGATAGACCAATGCGACCTTTATTTCCAGAAGATTTTAGAAATGAAGTTCAAGTTGTAAATACAGTTTTATCAGTTAATCCAGATATTCAACCTGAAATGCCTGCTATGTTTGGTTCAAGTTTAGCAACTTGTATTTCTAAGGTTCCATTTGATGGGCCAATTGCAGGGGTTAAAGTTGGAAGAGTTGATGGCAAATTTATTATCAATCCAACCAATGAAGAAGATAGTAAATCAGATATTGATTTAACAGTAGCTGGAACTTATGATGCTATTAACATGGTTGAAGCTGGAAGTAAAGAAGTAAGTGAAGCTGATATGTTAGATGCTTTAATGTTTGGACATGAAGCAATTAAAGAACTATGTAAATTCGAAGAAGAGATTATTAAAGAAATTGGAGTAGAAAAGATGGAATATCCAAGACTTGAAATCTCAGAAGAATTACAAACTGAAGTTGATAATCTAATTAGAAGTGATTTAGATAAGGCTTTAAGAATTAAAGATAAATTAGAAAAATATGCAGCTATTGATAAATTAAAAGAAGATTTAATTACAAAATATGAAGAAGAAAATTCAGATTTAAAAGAAGAAGAATTAAGTGAATTAAAAGTTAAAGTAACTAGGATATTTGATGCTATTGAATATGAATTATTTAGAAATATAACAGTTCTTGAGCATACAAGAGCAGATGGTAGAGAGATGACTGAGATTAGACCTCTTTCAACTGATATTGACTTATTACCAAGAACTCATGGAAGTGCATTATTTACAAGAGGACAAACTCAAAGTTTATCAGTTACTACTTTAGGAGCACTTGGAGAACATCAAATTTTAGATGGTTTAGATATTGAAACAGAAAAGAGATTTATGTTACATTATAATTTCCCTGCATTTTCTGTTGGAGAAACTGGAAGATATGGAGCTCCTGGAAGACGTGAAATTGGACATGGAGCTTTAGGAGAAAGAGCCCTAGCTCAAGTTATTCCAAGTGAAGAAGAATTTCCTTATACTATTAGAGTAGTATCAGAAATTTTGGAAAGTAATGGTTCATCAAGCCAAGCTAGTATCTGTGCTGGTTGTATGAGTTTAATGGCTGCTGGTGTTCCTATAAAAGCTCCTGTTGCTGGAATTGCTATGGGATTAATTACTGCAGGTGATGAGTATACTATTTTAACAGATATTCAAGGTATGGAAGATCATCTTGGAGATATGGACTTTAAAGTAGCTGGTACGAGAGATGGTATCTGTGCTCTTCAAATGGATATAAAAATAAAAGGAGTAACGAAAGAAATACTTGAAAAAGCTTTAGCTCAAGCTAAAGTAGCTCGTATGGAAATTCTAGATAAAATGCAAGAAACTATTCCTGAACCAAGAAAAGAAGTATCTAAATATGCTCCTAAGACAATGACATTCATGATTAATCCTAATAAGATTAAAGATGTTATTGGTAAAGGTGGAGAAATGATTACCAAGATTATTCTTGAAGCTAGCAATGTAAC
>CANRCN010000046.1 GCA_947629135.1 uncultured Bacilli bacterium
GCTCAAGAAAAGATTTAGAAGGAGCAAAAATTTATGTTGATTTATTTCCTTGTAATGAATGTGCTAAATTAATAATTCAATCAGGAATTAAAGAGGTTATTTACCTATTAGATAAGTATAAAGATACAGATGATGTTAAGATTAGTAAGAAGTTAATGGACCAATGTGGTGTTTCTTATCATCCTTTAGAACTTGATAAGAAAATCCAAGTAAATTTGACAAATAAGTAAAAATATGATATAATATTCGTACAAATATGGGGGTATTTGGTATGAATAAGTATGATAGAATTATTAGAAGACATGTAATATCTATTATTATGACTTTAATTTTTCTTATAGTTTCTACTTATTGTTGGTTTAATTTTAAAATATTTGAAGTTTCTTATTTAAATTATGAAAAATCAGGAATTGTTGTTTCTGATAATATAGCATTTAATAATTTAAAACAAGTAAAAGATGAAGATATAAATAAGATTAAACCATATAGTTTTAGTATTTCAAATACTAATGATACTAAAGAAGATATTACTATTACAATTGTATCTGATTTATTAGATGAAAGCATTAGTAATAATTATCTTAAATATTCTATTAATGATGGGACAATTAAATCATTAAATATGGATGGTGTTGTCTATATAGATAGTATAGATAATAATGAAACCAAAAATATTAATTTAAAAGTATGGATAAGTGAGAATTATAAAGGGGAATTAAATTATAATGGTCGTGTTATTGTTAGTTAAATTGGTCTTGACTTTAAGAAAGGCTAATTCGTAGATTAAAGCTTTAAATAGTTTTAATCTTTTTTTATAAAAGTACTTTAAAAAAATAGTAAAATGTGGTATTATTTTCTTATAAAAAGGTAGTTGATAATAATGAATAGATTAATATTAAAGTTTGTTAACTCTTTGTCAACCCAGGGGGGGGGAGGTATATCAATAATATCACAAACTACAGTTTGGACATGGAAGAGTAGTATATTAATACTATGTTTTTCTATGTCTTTTTATGTTTTGTAAAAGAAAGGTAAGATTGAAATGAAAAAAAATGACAATAATAAAAGAAAAGTAATATTAGGAATAATTTTTGGCATTTTAGTTTTAACATTTGGAGGAACATTTGCTTTGTGGGCTTATTCCAAAACTAGTCAAAATCAGTTATTAGTAGCTGGAGATATTTATATGAAGTATACAGGTACTAATAATTTAAATGTAACAAATGCAACTCCAAGTGATACTTATAATAAAACTGATTATTTTGAATTTACTATAGAAGGAAATAATACTTATAAAAAAGATATAATTTATGATATAGTTCTAGACTATGGTGATGATCATGAAACAAGAACTGAAAGAATAAGAGATGATTTGCTAAAATTTAGATTAGTAAAAGTAAATAATCAAGATGGTCAAGAATTAGAAGAAGAATTAATAAGCGAAGGTAATTATGAGACAATAGTCCAAAAGAGAATTTGGATAGACAGAATATTAGCAAATACTAAAGAAAAAGTATCTGTGAAATATCGATTATATGTTTGGATATCAAATGAAACTAAAATAGGAAATAGTGATGAGGAAAGTGTTGATTACGATATAAATGTTTGGAATGAGCAAGTTTATGCAAGCATTAAAGTATCTGTAAATGGTGATTTTGATGAAAAAGGTTTGGAAGATGGAGAAGATCCTTCACTAATCTTAAGTGAAGAAAGTGGAGCAGTAGATAAAAATAAAACAACAACATTTACAGTTAATGCTAAAACAGAAGGAACGTTTAATGTAACTTCAGAAAAAGATGAAATAGCAACAGCAAGTATTACTAATTCTAAAGGAACTTCAACCACAGTAACTATCAATGGTAATGGAAGTGGAAAAACTAATATACTTGTAAATTTCAAACCAAAAAGTGCAAAATATAAAGAGGTAACAGTTAAATATGCAATAACTGTAATTACTGATAAAATAATAGAAAACTTGAGTCTTGATATAACAGATGAAAATTCAATAACTGATTCTGATGGTACAATATATTTATCTGGAAATAATGATACTATAAATTTTAATTATGTATGGTATTCAGGAAAACTATGGAGAATAACGGCTATTAATTCTGATAAAACAATTAAAATGATAACACAAGATGTCATGACGACAATATCATGGAATACCTATCAAGAAGAAGTTACATTTAAAGATTCATGGATATATCAATGGCTAAATGAAGATTTTAAAGATACTTTGTACAATTATCAGGATATAATTGTAACTAATTCTAAATGGAATGCAACAAAAATGGAAAAAGTTGGAAAACCTAGTAAATCTACTATAGTTCAAAGTGATGTTGGAACGTTAGATATGTATGAATATACCCAAAGTTATGCAAATTTACAAAAGCAAGATGAAACTGAAACGGGTGATAATAGTTATTTAAATGTAGGATATAATTGGTGGTTGCTAACCCCTAAGGGACTTATAACTTCAAGTAGTACGTATTATGATGTTGTTTGGAGTATATCCGAAAGTGGTAAGTTAAACGATTCTAAATCAAGTGATAATGCTGGATTAGGTGTTCGTCCAGTTATAAATTTAAAATCTGATATTTTAATTATAGATGGTGGAGATGGTAGTAAAACTAACCCATATAAATTAACTAAAGATAAAAAAAACGGAATGCAGGATGATAAATTAAATACACGACTTAGTGGAGAGTATGTAAATTTTGATGGTAAAAAATACAGAATAATTGAAGTAATGAATAATGTTACAAAATTAACCAGTTTAGATTATATAAGAAATGAAGATAATTCAGTCTTGAAAAAATATGTTTCTAGGGAAGTTTCTAATAGATCATCTAGTGGAAGCGGATATGGAAGTGGAAATAGTGCTAGTTATTGGGATTATTATTTAAATAGTTCAAGTGGCTGGTATGGAAGTATATCTTCCAAATATAAAAGCATGTTAGTATCAGGAAGTTATTATAAGAATACTACTAACTTTGAAAATAATTATAAAAATTCAATATGTTATACTAGAGATACAACTGAAACAACTAAGAACTGCCGAAAGAATTCAGTTTATTCAGGGTATATAGGATTGCCAAGAATAGGAGAAATCTTTTCTTCTCAACTGGGTAATGGATCTTCGACGTCATATACTATATGGCTTATAAATTGTTCTAATTGGTATGGAGGAACATATATGGAACATCTATTTAATTATATAAGTGCTAGCGGATCTGGAGATGAAGCATATCCTAATAACTCTGAGTTTGCTGTTCGTCCTTCGATTACTTTAAATTCTAGTGTTCATATAACATCTGGAGATGGTACAGAAGATAGTCCTTATGAAATATCAATGTGATACTTGTAATGGAGCATGATAAAAAACTTCAAGGTTTTAAATCTTGAAGTTTTTAAATGGTTCATAATCAGGAATAGATTTAAAAGTAAGAATTTTTTTAGTGGTTGGATGAGGAAATTCTAATTTATAAGCAAATAAACCTAAATTTAAATTTTTATCATTACCATATTTAGAATCTCCATATAAAGGATAACCACGACTTGCAAATTGAAGTCTTATTTGATGATTACGTCCAGTTTTTAAATTAATTTCTACTAAAGATAAATCTTTGTCTTTTTCATAATCTAGTCTATTAAAATCTAGTTCTGCATATTTACCTTTTTCTTTAGTTGAAATTATACTATTGTTTCCTTGTTTTTCTAAATAGTCTATATAAGTACCATTATTTGGTACTTTACCATGAATAACAGCTAGATATGTTTTTTTAAAAGTTTTATTAATAATTGATTCTTGTAATCTTTTGGCTGCTTTTGAAGTTCTTGCAAATACCATAATACCACTAGTAGGTTTATCAAGTCTATGTACTAATCCTAGATAAACATTTCCTGGTTTATTATATTTCTTTTTTATATAATCTTTTAAAATTGTTAACATATCTATATCATTTGTTATATCTGATTGACTTAAAATATCTCTTGGCTTAATGACAACAATTATATGATTATCTTCATATAAAATATTTAAATTATTCATATTCAATTACTCCAGTTATTCCACATGGAAGAACTAAATCATTTTTGGTTATTGGAAGACCTATTTCGTAAGAATAAATATTTGCATGCTCTTTTTTATTTGTAATTTTTAAAATATTTTCTATAACACTTGGAGATAATCCTGAATAGGAATTAACCATGAAAAGGAGAGGGGAGTCTGATAGAAGTTCTTGACAAAGATTAATTAAATTAAATAAATCTTTTTCAAGAGACCAAATTTCTCCATTTGCACCTTTTCCATAACTAGGAGGATCCATAACAATAACATCATATTTATTACCACGTCTAATTTCACGTTTAACAAATTTTAAGCAATCATCAACTAAGAATCTGATAGGTTTATCATCTAATTTATTTAATTTTACATTTTCTTTAGCCCAATCTATCATTCCTCTTGAAGAATCAACATGAACAACACTTGCTCCTTCTTTTAAAGCGGCAACTGATATACCACCTGTATATGCAAATAAATTTAATACTTTAATTGGACGATTTGTATTTTCAATTTTATTTCTTAAAAAATCCCAGTTAATTGCTTGTTCTGGAAATAACCCTGTATGTTTGAATCCCATCTGTTTTAAATTAAATTTTAAATCTTTATAACTAATGGTCCAAGTATTAATATTTCTTTTATTTTCCCAGTATCCTCCGCCTTTATTACTACGATGATAAATAGCATCCAATTTAGGAGTTTCTAAAGTATTTTCCCACATGACTAAAGGATCAGGTCTTAGTAAATAAACATTACCCCATCTTTCATATTTCATGCCATTTGATGCTGCAATTATTTCATAATCTTTAAAGTCCTTTACTACTTTCATATTCATATATACCTCTTAATTCTAGAGTTACTATATTAGAACTATGATTACTAGATAGTAAATGTTCTAATAGAGTAATACTTCTTGTATTATTTTTATTATACAAGTTAATTATATCACGAAAATTTAAATTAATATTAACAAATTAATCATCTTTAAAAACTAAATAAGATTTTATTAAAGAAAGATTAATAATAATTCTTAATATTTCTTTATTTTCATTATAGTCAAGATTATTAGTTATAATTAAAGATATAATAGATGGTTTAACATTATATATAAATTCTTTTTGTAAAAAATTATTTAAATATTTATAATAATTATTTATATTTAAAATAGTAGCTAAAGATTTAGAATTTAATAATAAATAATTATATTCATTATCTTTAGTATTTAAATCGGGATTTAAGTAACTAATTAAATGTTTTATTTCAATTAATTTATCTTTATATAATATACATTTTGGATTATTAATATATTCATTTAATTTAAATAAAAATATTCTTAAAAAATCTTCTTGAAGAGATTTATTTAAATAGAATTTAGAATCAATTGGAACTTTTGCTTCAATGTTATTATAACTTGCTTGATAATTTAAAATAGTTCTTTCATGACTTATATAAAATAATTTATTATAAACTCTTTTTTTAGCAAGATATTCATCTTTTCCGTCTATAACTAATTCATAGTTTGTAAGAATACTAGCTTCGTTAGTTCCATCAAGATATTTTAAGTAATCAGAAATATTGTTTGAATTTATTTCATTATAAAAATCATTTTCTAATTGAATGAGATTATTTAGTTTTTTAGATATAGTTTGATATTCATTTGAATTAGTATCTTTTGTAGCTAATTCTTTAGTTACTTTTAAAATAGTTAAAGCTAAACTAATAAGTTTATTAATTAATAATATATCATCCTTATTCATAAATCCCCCAAATAGCCCCATTTTAAATATTAAAACATAAAAAAGAGGAGCGCCACCCCCTGTGGACACTCCCTTAAAAAGAATAAAAAGGGGTTGGCTAGTGTGATACTAGCGACCAATTCGCCTAAAATCCGAATTGGTGATTACTATAATAATCTAAAAGTCCTAATTTGTCAAGTAAATTTTTAATATTTTTAAGAAAATTTTACCTTAAAATTAAGTAATATTATTTAATAGTCTTTTTAAGAGTTTTATCCTTATTTTTATTAAGTAATTTATTAGCTAAAATATCTAAATCTTGATTATTATGACATAGTAATTCATGAATATCAGTTAATAAATAACTTAAGTCATGTTCTGTATTAACATTTCCAAGATAACTTGAAATATCTTGATAAGAAGTTTTAGGATCAGTTAAATATTTTTCTATTTTATTGATTAAAGATATAACATATAAATAAACATTGGGAACATCAAGATTTATCATTTGCATTTGATAACTATATTTAAAGTATTTTTCTATTTCTATACTTAAAAATTTAATATAAGATAATAATCTAACTTCAGTTTGATAATTTAGATCATCATCTTTTCCTGATACTAAGTTAAGGCTATAATCAAATTTCATAACCCCAATTTTACTACTTAAATCAAGTATATCTTTTAAAGTAAAATCTTGAAATGGATAAGGAAAATTAAAAAGAGTAGTAATTCCATCAGGAGTTACTAAATAGTAATTATAAATAGCTAATACTTTATTATACAATTCTTCATATGATTTAATGTTCCCTAAATTAGAAACTGAAAAAACATTATAATTTTTATCAAATAAAATATAAATCTCAGAGTTTTTAAAATGATTAATTATTACATAATCATTATCTAAATTAATAATTTCAATATTATTAATATCTAGTCCATATTTTTTATTAATATAATTAAATCTTACATCATTTTTTATTTCTTCTTCCATAATTTCCTCCAATTAAATAATAATATCATATAAAATAAGATTTTTTTCTTATTTTACAAAGAATTTTACATGAAAAATAATTTGTAAAATTCTTTGTAAATTTTATTTATTATTAATTTTAATATGATATAATTATATTTGTTATAGAATTGGAGAGTGATTTAATGTTAGAAAATTTATATGAAATTAAAGATATCATTGCTGTTAGATTTAAAGATGATTATCAAGATTATTTAAGTAAAGAAGTAATTAATAATTTAAATGGTTTTAAACATTTTAATGATACTTTTTATTATTTAGATAGGGAAATAGTTAAAAACCAAGATGGTACTTATATGGAAATATATGAAGATGCTATATTAGGAATTTTATTATATGAAAGAATTGTTAAAAGTGATCAAGAAGATTACCCAGATTTTATAGAAGAAGTTAAAGATGTTGAATTAGAAGGATTAACTTTAGAAGAAAAAGAAAAAGGAATTGTAGGTTCTTCCAAGTTGTTTTATAATTTTCAATTGATAAATAGTCTAACATATCCTAAGAAAAAAACTTTAAAGATTAGGAGAGTAGGTTAATATGGAAGAGATAATTTTGTATTTAAAAGAGAATAATAAAACAATTAGTACAATGGAATCAGCAACTGGTGGTTATATTGCATCTAATATTACAAATGTAAGTGGTTCTAGTTTAGTATTTAAATTTGGAGCTGTTACTTATTCTAATGAATATAAGATAAAAATGGGTGTAGATAAAGAAATCATTGATAAATATTCTGTTTATAGTATGGAATGTGCAAATGATATGAGTTTAAAAATTTCAGAGTTTACTGATTCTGACTATGGAGTTGGAGTAACTGGAAAGATAAATGATTATGATCCAAATAATTTAGTTGGAGATAATGCCACAGTTTTTTTAAGTATTTATGAAAAGAAAACTAAAAAACATTACAATAAAGTTATTAAAGTAAAGAATCAAACTAGAGTAGAAAATAAAGAATTAATTAAAGAAGAATTTGTTGAATTATTTAAAGAAAGTTTTATGAATTAAAGCAAGTATATTATTACTTGCTTTATTGTAATTTTGATACTTTTATAGTATAATTAGTCTGAAGTGGTGATACTATGAAAAGTGTTGAAGTTTTAGCTCCAGTTGGAAATATGGATGCTTTTTATGCAGCCATTGAAGGAGGAGCTGATGCAATATATCTGGCTGGTAAATTATTTGGAGCCAGGGCCTATGCTGATAATTTTAATGAAGAAGAATTAATTAAAATTATAGAGACTAGTCATTTATATGGAATAAAAGTTTATGTAACTTGTAATACTTTAGTTTTAGAAAGAGAAGTTAATAATTTTATAAACTATATTGAATTTTTACATAAAAATAATGTTGATGCTATTATCATGCAAGATTTAGGAATGATTGATTTAGTTAGAAAAACATTTCCTAATTTAGAAATACATGCATCAACCCAAGCTCATATTCATAACTTAGAAGGAGCCAAAGTAATGGAATCTCTTGGTGTAAAAAGAGTGGTTTTAGCTAGAGAAACACCACTTGAAATTGTAAAAAAAATTAAAGAAGAAACAGGTTTGGAAGTTGAAGTATTTGTTCATGGTGCTTTATGTGCTTCTTATTCTGGAATGTGTTTATTTGCAAGAAGTATAGGTCCTAGAAGTGGTAATAGGGGAACTTGCTCTGGATGCTGTAGATTACCTTATAATCTTCAAGATGAAAATGGCAAGATACTTAATTCTGATAAATACCCTTTAAGTATGAAAGATTTAAATACTTTAGAATACTTAGATAAATTAATAGAGATAGGTGTTGATAGTCTTAAAATAGAAGGAAGAATGAAAAGTTATAGTTATGTATATCTTACAACTAAACTCTATAAAGATACTTTAAATAATTACTTAAAAACTAAAGAAATTAAAGTAAATAGTAATGATTTATGGAAACTTGAAAATGTTTTTAATCGTGAGTTTACAAAAGGATTTATGTTAGGAGCTAAGTCAAATGAAGTAACTAATCCTATATCTCCTAACCATAAGGGTGTTTTAATTGGCAAAGTAATAAAAAGTAATAATAGCTATATAACAATTAAATTAAATAATGATATATCTATTCATGATGGACTTAGAATTAAAAATAAAGATTTTGAATATGGATTAGTTTTAAACTTATTTAAAGTAAATGATAAACAAGTTTATAAGGCTAAAAATGGTGAAGATATTACTATAAAAGTAAATAAAAAGATACCTATTAATAGTAAAGTATTTAGAACTTTATCTTATGAAATAGAAAGTGAAATTAAAGATATAATCAAGAATAAATTAAGAAAAGTAAAAATAGATCTTGAAATAAAAATTAAAAGTAATAAAAATATAGTATTAAAAGTAAGTGATAAAGTAAATACTATAGAAGTATTTGGAAATATACCAAGTCCTTCTTTAAAACATGAAATAACAATTGAAAATATCAAGGAAAAAATATTAAAATTAGGTAATACTATTTATCAAGTAGATAATTTAAAAATAGATTTAGATAATAATTTATTTGTTCCTATAAGTGAAATTAATAATTTAAAAAGAGATGCTTTAAATTTATTAGATAAGAAAAGAATTTATCAAAATAAATATATTAAAAAAGAATATTCTATTTTAGTTCCTGACTTTGAAAAAGTATCAGAATATACTATTTTAACTGATAAAGATATTAAAAATTCTAAATATAAATATATTTACAATGATAATAATATTATTAAATTACCTAAAGTTATGGATAGTTATAATAATCTTGATAAAAATAAGGAATATTTAATTGGAGAAATAGGAGGACTTTCATTAAAGAATATAGTAAGTGATTATTCTTTAAATGTAACTAATTCTTATACAGTAGCATTTTTACATTCAATTGGTGTAAAAAGAGTTACTTTGTCTTTAGAATTAAATGATAAAGAAATAGAGGATTTAATAAACTCATATAAAAATAGATATAAAAAGAATCCTAATTTAGAGTTAATAGTTAAAACTAATATGGAATTAATGGTTTTAAAACTTAATTTTAAAGATATATATAATAATCCAAAGTATTTAGTAGATAGATTTAATAATAAATATTATTTAGTATATAAAAATAATTTAATGTATATTTATGATTATAAAAATTTTGTTTTAGAAAATCCTAGTGAATATTTTAAATTAGGTATTAATTATTTAAGATGGGAAGATATAATATTATAATTTTATATTGTTATATCTTTTTTTTATGATATAATTATTTTAATAAAAGGTAGTGATGATATGAGCGGAATAGGTCTTTATATAATGTATATGTTCATTTTTATCGGAGTTTTATTAATCTTTTTTGTTATTAAGAGTGTTATTAACTTTATAAAAATAAATGGGGCAAGAAATATCATTAGTTCTCTTTTTAAAAAAGAAAATAAATTAGGAACTATAACAATAATATCATTTGTTTTAATATTTTGGCTTTCTTTCTTTTTTATATATTATAATTATGCTTGGCCAAATTTAGAAATATATAAATTTTTTGAAGAAGTAGATCAAGATAATAATTATCGTGAAGATACTTTTAAAGTAAATGAATATGAAAAAGTTAGTTTATCTGAGAAATATAGTATTACTATTACAAAATATAATATGAAATATATAGAATTTACATTAAATAATAGTATGTATAAATTAGAAAATAAAGATAGTATAGATTATTTAAAATTAGTAAAGAAGAATACAAAATATAAATTAGATGTGAGTGATGATATTATATTATATAGTTTAGATAAAAAAGTAAGGTATACTTTAGCTTTAAGAGGTTGATATGAATAAAGAATTAAAAATAAAATGTGATTGTAATTCCTTAATGGAATTTGATTATTATGCTAATAAGTTTATTTGTCCAAAATGTAGAAAAAGACTTAGTTTAAATGAAATAAAAGGAAGAGAAGTTATAAGTGAACAACCTTTAAAAATAAGTAAAGTTAGTATTAATTATCAAAAAGATTATTTTATAAAAAAAATAAAAAAACAATTAAAAAAATTATTATTAATACCAAAAGAATTTTCTAAATTAAAAGATGTAGATGAAAAGGATATAAATTCATTAGAAGCTTATATAGTTAGATATAATGCAACTATAGCTTTGGTAGATGATGGTATTTATGAAATTAAAGATATAATATTAGATAATTATTTAAATTTAGATAGTAATATTATAAATTTATTATATCCTCTTGACTTTAATTGTAAATATGAAACTATTGATAAAAATATAAATAATCTTAAAGATTTTGAAAATGATATTCATTCTGAGGTTAAAGAAATAATGAATAATCCTATCAATTCTATTATTTATTTAAAAGAAGAATATGAAGTATTTTTATGTACTATTTATGATTGTCAAATAAAATATAATAATAAAAATTATCATATAGCAATGAATTCTTATAATTCTAAAAACTGTATGGAAATTCCTATTTCAAAAAATAAATTTTTATTAATTACTTCTTTATTTTTGATAGTTGATATAATATATTTTATTTTTAGTAGAGTAACAAATGCAGATAAAGACTTTACAACTTTTATTACAAATATTATGTTTATAATGGAATTTCCTATTTTAATAATATTATATATATCATCAAAATTTAATTATCATGAAGAAGAAGCTAAAAATAAAATAATTGTTAATAAGAAAACAAATTTTAAAAAATAATTATTTACTTATTAATAATTAAAAAAATCGTAAATTTTTAGACTAAAGTCCGTTTTTTTGCGGATTTTTTTCTTTTTCATATTTATCGCCGTTTTTTAGCG
>CANRCN010000047.1 GCA_947629135.1 uncultured Bacilli bacterium
TCACATTATTTTATGGTAAAAAATTAATAATGTGAGGGCAAAAAATAGAAAATGTGTAAAAAACAATTGTTTTTTTTTGATTAATTTGTTATGATAGTAATTGTTCATGAAGGAGGAAATAAAATATATGAAAAAATTATTAACTGTTTTACTTACATTAACACTTATAATGCTTACTGTTGGATGTAAGAACAAAACTAGTCTTAAGGAAGGAAACGATACTTTAGTATCTTTTAAAGATTCTAGTTTAAATATTAAAACTTCTGATTTATATGAAAATTTAAAAGAAAAGTATGGTATTAACACTCTAATTGATATGTTAGATAAAAAAATATTAGATAAAGAATATAAAGATTCAGATGAGATTAAAAGTTATGTTGATACTCAAGTTAATTCATTGAAAAACTATTATAATAGTAATGAAGAATTCTTACAATATATTAATAATTATGGTTATAAAGATGAAGATGAATTAAGAGAATATTTTAAACTAAATTATAAGAGGAACTTGGCAGTTGAAGATTATTTAGAAGGAAAAATTACAGATAAAGAAATAGATGACTATTATAATGATAAAATCATGGGTGATATAACTGGAAGTCATATTTTAATTGAAGTTAGTACAACCGATTCTATGACAGATGAAGAAAAAAGGACTGCTAAAGAAGAAGCTAAAACAAAAGCTGATGAAGCTTTGAAAAAAATTAAAGATGGAACAAGTTTTGAAGATGTTGCTAAAGAATACTCTCAAGATGAAGCAACTAATAAAAATGGTGGAAAGATGGGAACATTTAATCCTAATACTTTAGATGATGTTACACGTCAAGCTTATGAAAAAGTTAAAGTTGGTTCTTATTCAGATGTAATTGAAACTGAATATGGATATGAAATTTTCTTGAAAGAAAAAGAAGCAGAAAAACCTAAAAAAGATGAAGTTAAAAGTTATATAATTGAAACTTTAAGAGATGAAAAACTAGCTCAAGATTCTAAACTTCAATATGAAGGTTTAAAAGCAATTCGTGAAAAATATGGCTTTGAAATTAAAGATGATGATTTAGAGCTTTATTACGAAAATACAATGAATAATCTAATGAAAAATGAAAGTGAGTAGTTATACTCATTTTTAAATGAAAGGATGATAAAATGGACATTGAATATTCTTACAAAACATATGCAAAAGAAACTAATCGAGTTAAAGGAGAACACAGATTTGCAACAATAAGTGATTTAAATTTAGAAAGGGATATCTCACATCATGAACTAAATGATTTATTCTTAAGTATATATGATAAATATCCTGAATGTTTATTCTTACTTGGTAATATGTTTCCCTATTATTATTTAGAAGATAAAGAATTTAAAAAGAAAATATTAAATTTATATAAATTATTTCTAACTATTACTAGAGTCTATGTTGTATTTGGAGAAACTGATTATAAATTAGCTGATGGTTCACTTGTTGAAAAAGAAAGAATTGATGATTTTTATAGAGAATTAGGCATATGTGTATTAGATAATAGAATTGAAAGAATAAATGGAATTTCTTTAATTGGTTATAATCGAGATCCTAATTTATATAGAACTAAAAATATGACTCTTTTAAAAAAAGATATAATGGGTGTTATAAGTACTGTAGAACAGTTTTTAAATAAAGATACTTATAAAATATTTTTAACTAACTCTCATCGAGACTTATTAAAACTTGAACTTGATTTCTTTAATAGTATAGATATGATTATCTCAGGTCAACTTCCTAAACCAAAAGAAATAAAAACTCAAGGATTATTTGAAAGATTAAGAGATAGAGAGGATCATAATTTACTAGAAACAAACGGTCTTACTATAATTGGAAATGGTGGAGTTAATGTTGATAATGAAAAAAACTTTAATCAAGGAGAAGTAGATTTAATTAGAATTAAGCAAAAGAAAAGATAGGCATCGCCTATCTTATTTTATTAATTCCATAACTAAGCTTATTACAAAAAATGCTAAACCAAGTAAGAAAGTTATCCTACTTATTAAAAGCTCACTTCCACGTTCTTTTCTTTTATTGAATAAATCCATTGAACCACCACTTATAATTTGACTAGCTGGTTCAGCTTTTCCGCTCTGTAATAAAACAATTATAATTAATAAAATAGATATTACTAATAAAACTATTTGCATAAAATCAACCTCACTTTCAATAAAATACCATATATTAAGAAAAATTTCAAGTCTTTCTTAGTTTTCTTTGCAAAAAACTTATTATTCTTAAGAAAATAATAGCTATAATAGATCCACTTGTATCAATTAAAACATCAACTATTTGACCACTTCTTTGATTTATAAATAATTGATGAATTTCATCAGTACCTGCATAGAAAATACAAAATAATAAACTTAAAATAAATCTTTTCTTTAAATTAAATTGATACATTAAATAATATATAACTAAATAAAGAACAAAATATAAAAACATATGAGCTAGTTTTCTAATTATGAAAAATGTTAATTCATATTTAGAAATATCAATACTATGATCAAATAATTGTAAAAATGAATTTACTATATTTATAACCAAACTACTACTATTAGTTGAAACTTCTCCATTCTGATTTGAAAAGAAAAAAATTAAAGAAACCCAAAATATAAATAAAATAATACTTATAATTTTATTTTTTTTATCTTGCCTTATGAGATTCATTATTCATTCCTATTTGAGCTTCTTTTCTTTCGTTTATATAATAAGCTTGCATAGTTACTTGTTGTTCTAAAATAGCAATTTTTTTCTCTAATAATTTTATTTGTTCACGTGTCATATATTCTTCATATTTATTAATCATTTGTCTTTTAAATCTTTCTACTTCATTTAAAGCTATCATCATTGTTCCAGCTGGATCTTCATCATCTCCATCATTATAAATATTTGCTAATATATCAATTAATTTTCTTATCTTATTGTTAATATTTTTATTAATTAGTTTTTCAACAAAACTTGGATTAATAATAATCATTTTATTAACATTAATAGCATCTTTTAATTTTATATTTTTCTTTTTAGAAGTCATGTTGAAACCATTTAATTTATTATATTCAAAATAAGTTATTGTTTTTTTATTTTTCTCTTTAACAACTAAATAGTGAACATTACTCATCATGACCCTCCCTTAAATCTTTTCTTAATTCTGTAGTTTTCTTAATTTGTTCAGCTAATCTATATTCTTTTATTTTAGCATGATCTCCACTTAGTAAAACATCTGGTACTTTCATTCCTTTATATTCACGAGGTTTTGTATAAGTTGGATAATCAAGTAAGTTGTTATTAAATGATTCACTTTCTAAACTTTCTTTATCAATTACACCATCAAGTAAACGAATAATAGCATCACTTATAATCATAGAAGGTAGTTCTCCCCCTGTTAGAATAAAATCTCCAATACTAATAAATTTATCACAGATGGATTTAATTCTTTCATCAAATCCTTCATAATGGCCACATAAAAGAATTAAATGTTTTTCTTTACTTAAATCAGTTGCTATTTTTTGATTAAAAACTTCCCCTTCTGGAGTTAACATAATAACTAAACTATCAGGAGTTCTAATACTTTCAATACAATCAAAAATTGGTTGACACATTAAAACCATTCCTGCTCCCCCTCCATAAGGAGTATCATCTACTTTACCATGAGAATCAAGAGTATAATCTCTAAAATTATGAATATTAATTTCTACTATCCCTTTATCAATTGCTCTTTTAATAATTGATTCATTTAAAAATCCATCAAACATATTTGGAAATAAACTTAATATATCTATTTTCATAGTAAACCATCAACCTCCTGCAATTTAATTTTTTTATTTTTAAAATCAATTTCTTGAATTAACTCAATTGGAACATATTTTGAATTAATAACTAATAATTTTTTATTATTAGTTAAAAATATTATATCTTCTACTTTTCCTTTAAAATTATTATCAAGATAAACATCTAATCCAATTAAATCTGAATCAAGATATTCAGATTCATCTAACTTAAGTAAAGATTTATCTATATAAACTAAATTTCCTTTTAAATCAATTATCTGATTGATATTAGTTATTCCTTCAAGAGTTACCATATCATATCCTTGATGCACTCTATAACCAGTTATTTTAAATTCTTTATTATCTATTTTTATAATATTACCTACTTTAAATACTTTTTCTTTATATTTAAAATTTGATTTTATTCTTATTTCTCCTTTAATACCATGAGTTTTAACATATTTACCTATTACTACTAAATTCATAATTCACCTAACTCATACTCTAAAATACTAGTTGCAACCGCAACATTTAAACTTTCCACTTCATTATTCATTTTTATATATAAATTTTTATCACATAGCATACTTATTTCAGGACTAACTCCCTGTCCTTCATTACCCATTATAAGTCCTATTTTATTATTTTTAATATCTTTAGCATCTATTCCATCTCTAACATTAGTACCAAGAATTAAATAATCTTTCTTTTTTAAATCATTTATAACACCTGTTAAATCTGATCTCATTATATTAACCTTAAATAACATACCTTGAGTTGCTCTAATAACTTTCTCATTATATAAATCAACTGAATTTAAACTTAATACTATATCTTTAAAATTAAAAGCTAAACTACTTCTAATAATCGTACCTAAATTACCAGGATCTTGAATGTTATCAAGTAATAATACTTTATTACCAGTAATATCTTTTCTATCTAAAAACTTACATACTCCAATCATCTTAGGAATACTTTCCAAACTTGATAATTTAGTTATAATCTCTTTTGAAACAATCTTATAATTAAAATCAATATCAGTATCTTCCATTACTAATAAATCAACTAAAACATGATTTTTAAGAGCTTCTTTAACTAAATGTTCTCCTTCAATCAAAAATAGTTTTTCTTGATCTCTATATTTTTTATTTTTCAATTTTAAATATATTTTTATCTTTTCATTATTAAGGCTAGTAATCATCTTTAATCACTTCCAACTATATAATATCATATCTTACTTTTTATTTCTATTAAATATTAAAATTTTTTAAAAAAATTAATTTTTTAATCTTTATTTAACTAGTATTATAACAAGTAATTATAATTAATAACTTATTCATACAATTTGTACGAATTTTCACTTTAAAAGCATAAACTTAACTGGTGATATAAATGAAAAAACATTCTAAACTTTTAATTATTGCTGTTATTCTCTTAATGATTCTATCACTTTTTATGATTTACTCTGCTAGTTTTGTTTGGGCAGAATATAAGTTTGATAATAAATTTCATTATGTCTTAACTCAAGGTATGTTTGTTTTAGTTGGAATTATTATTTTATTTATTATATCTAAAATAGATAATAAATTATATTACAAATATTCAAATACAATACTATTTACTTGTATTATCTTACTTATTTTAGTTTTAATACCAGGTTTAGGAGTTGTTAGAAATGGTAGTAGAAGTTGGTTTGGAATAGGCTCATTTGGAATTCAACCAAGTGAATTTTCTAAACTAGGTTTAATAATATTTACAAGCAAATACTTAGCCAAAAGTAATAAATTTTTAAAAGATTATAGAAAAGGAGTCTTCCCTATTCTAATTATATTATTCTTAATATTTGGTCTTATCATGTTAGAACCTGACTTTGGTACAGGAATGATTATTATATTAACTATAATAGCTATGTTATTTGTAGCTGGAGTTAACATGAAATTTTTTATAGGACTTGGAGCAATTGGAATAGTAGGAATAATCATCTTAATTGTAATAGCTCCTTATAGAATGGATAGAATAACTTCTTTTATTAATCCCTGGTCAGATCCTTTAGGAACTGGATTTCAAATTATTCAAAGCTTATATGCAATAGGTCCTGGAGGTTTATTTGGAGTTGGTTATTTAAATAGTAGACAAAAAAGTTTTTATCTTCCTGAACCCCAAACAGATTTTATATTTTCAATTATTGCTGAAGAATTTGGTATAGTTGGAGCTTTAGTTGTCTTAACTTTATTTGGAATAATTTTATATTCTGGATTAAAAATTGCTTTAAAACAAGAAAATTTATTTAAAAAATATTTATCATTTGGTTTAATATTTCAATTAATAGTTCAAGTTATTATGAATCTATCTGTAGTTATTGGTTTAATACCTGTAACTGGAGTTACACTTCCCTTTCTATCTTATGGAGGTTCTAGTTTACTTACTAGTTTAGTTGGAATAGGAATACTTCTTAATATAGCTAAAAATCCTGATTAAAATCAAGATCTTTATTTAAATAACAACATATAAAGTTTAGTCATTATACTTTGAAAAATAGGAGCTCTATATAATAATTTATTTGAATCATCTAAAGTTGCATCTACAATTTTCTCAGTTATACTATTTAAACTATCATGACCTAATAATTCAAATAATTTCTTTTGTTTTAAGCTGATACTTTCTAAATTATTAAAGTAAGAAGATTCACGTTCTAACTTATTTTCAATCATAATATCATTAAAACCTGTATTAAAAATTCCTGGTTCTACTAACTTAACTTTTACTTTATCTGTTAAAATTTTTAGTTCTCTTCTTAAAGTAGTTGCAATTGTAATTAAACTAGCTTTAGTTGCACAGTAAGAACCTAAAAACGAAATCGGAATAATTCCAGCAATTGATGAAATAAAAATAATTTCACCCTTTTTATTATTAGCAAATAAATGAGCAGCATATATTTGAGTTAGTCTTAAACTAGAAAAAACATTAACTTCAAAATTTTCCTTTAACAAATCTATAGGAAGTTCAAGAAGAGAACCTCCTATCCCAATTGCAGCATTGTTAATCAAGCAATCTATATCATATTCTTTTATCTTTTTTCTATCTAATTCACTCGTTATATCTAATTTAAAACATTTCATATTATCTTCTAAATTTAAATTTTTAATTTTTTCCTCAACTGTTTTTATTTCATAACTATGATGGACAGTTACATAAACTAAATTATTAAGTCTTGCTAATTTTACACCAGTTTCAAATCCTATATTACTACTTGCACCTGTTATTAATATTTTCATTTTCATCACCAATATTAGTATGATTAAAAAATTAAAAATTATAAAAAAGTAATCATTATATGACTACTTTAATCTATCCAATTATAAATTGACTTTAAATCCAAACTCCAAATATAATTCCAGCCATAGCTAAAATTAAACCAACTAACCAAAACATTCTTACAATATCAACTTCAGGAAGTCCTAGTTTTTCAAAATGATGATGAATAGGAGTCATTAAAAATAATCTTTTATTAAAACATTTTACCCAAATAACTTGAATAATAACTGATAAAGTTTCAATTACAAAGACTAAAGCAACAATCAATAAAGTTACTTCTCTATGAGTAAGAATGGCAATAACTCCCATAGTAGCTCCTAAAGCAAGTGAACCAGTATCTCCCATAAATACTTTGGCTGGATATGCATTATAAAATAAAAATCCAATTAAAGCCCCAACTAAAATTAAAGTAAATACTCCCATATCAATATATCCAACCATTAAAGATATAAGACCAAAAGCTATAAAGGCAATTGCAGATAATCCTCCTGCTAGTCCATCTAATCCATCTGTTAAATTAACTGCATTACTACTTCCAACTAAAATGAATAAAATAAATATTCCATAAAGCCATTTCATTTCAATATTAATACCAAGTGTTGCAACTACTAATGAAGTTTGACCTCCATTTTTTATATATAAATAGAAAACAACAATTGCAACTAACAACTGTAAAAGTATTTTTTGAACTTCTGTTAATCCTTCATTTTTTCCATGTCTATGACTTAAATAATCATCTAAAAATCCAATAAAAGCATAACTTACAAAAACAAATAAAACTATTTGTAAATCCTCTGTAAGATCCATTTTTCCAGTAATCAATAAGGCTCCAACAACAAGTAAAGTTGGCAATATGAAAATAAGCCCACCAAATGTAGGAGTTCCCTCTTTTGCTTGATGTCTAACAGATACATAACTACTTATCTTCTGTCCCATATGCATTCTTTTTAACAAAGGAATTAGAAAGAAGCCTAGGATAACTGATGATATAAAACCAACCATAACTGCTAAAATAGATTTTGTTAATAAATACATTAAAATTCCACTCCTATCTATATAAGTATACTACAAAAAGTGCTAGTTATTAATAAGAAATTAAATAATTGACATTATTTTGACACTAATTACTAACTGAAAGTTTAGTTCCCCATAAATTAAATAAAAATTCAATACTAGTAGAATCGGTTACCTTAGACGGAACTTCTATTATCACACTATCTTCAGGATAATTATCAGGTGTAACTAATTTTATATCTGAACTATTTGTTGTATATGCTTTTCCATTATCATAATACTTAATATTTAATAAATAATTAAAAATATTAATATTTTCTATAGTACTTGTATAATCAATCCTTAATAATTTTTTACCACCACTAGGAACTATACTAGCATTATAATCATTACAAGCATTTCCGTTACACTTAGAATACGTATAATTAACTCTATTAGTTATTTCATAAGAATTAACAGTAAATTCTCCTTTCTTATAATAGGTTTTACTCAAATCAACTTTATCTTTTAATTTATATTCTACTGTATCTTGATCTACCATTTTATAAGGAGTTAATCCAACATTTTTATAATATAAAATAGCCTCTCCTCCATTTACTCTCTTACCATTATATATTTCTAATATCATTTTATTTCTTATATTAACATTATCAAGTTCAAAGACAATTATATAATCTTTATTAACTTTCTTTAATATAGTTTGTTCTTTATAAACAATACCTAAATCAGCAAATTTTGAAGATACATTATTAACAGGATAATAATACTTATTCTTTATTTTTACCCTTGTATTTCTAATATTTAAAGTCATGTTTTTATCTGTTTTATTTGCTATATTTAAATTCACAATCAAGTAATAAGTATCTTTATTTTTAATTATTTTCTTATATTTATCACGATTAGTTAAATAAGAAGCCTTAACTTGATAATCAAATTCACTAGTATTTATAACAATTCCTTCCTTATATGTTTTATTAACAACAAATTTATTAACTGAAACATAAGCTGTAACAGATAAAACAATTATAACTAATAAAACAATAAAAACAAACGAATTTTCTTTAAAATAATAACCTAAATTTCTTTTTCTTTTTCTTAAAAAGTTAGATACCTTTTCAACATCTACCCCTGTTCCTATTTCTATTTCTTCTCTATCTGATTCTGTTATATCTAATTCTTTAATATCTTTTTCAAAATTAAACTTTTTAACATTAAATCCAAATCCACGAACAAAAGCAATTGCAAGGAAAAAATAGTTAAGATAATATAATACCATTCCTAAATCTCTATATAAAACTAAAGCTTGATTAGAATAAGTATTGAACTCTAACTCAGAAAATACATTCATATAAAGTATTAATGAAATAAAAGTTATTCCATAAAAAATAGTTGCTCCAATATAATATAAAACTGGCTTTTCCTTTTGCTTCATTAAAAAGAAAATTAATAAACTGAAGGCTATCAAAATAATTACGGCCATTATCATTAAAATATTAACATAACTACTAACCATATTAGCTAGTTGTGTATAAGTACCTGTTTTTAAAAAAGTATTAAAAAAGACATAAATACTTCTCATTCTAAATAGCATATAAGTCATTAATAAAAATAGTACTATATGTATTATTTTAAAATACTTAATTAAAAATGCATAAGGTCTTCTAATAATCATTTTTATCCCCTCTATTCTTACTTTATTATATATTTTTTCTAAAAGAAAAACAAGATGTTTACTCTTGTTTTACTATTATTTACATTTAAGTTTACATATTTTTTAACTTAATTGAAGTTGATATGGAGACTCAGATGTTCCAGAGCCACCAGTAATATTAATATCTGAATTTAGATAAAGAGCAGGTCTGACATAATAAGTATCTTTTACATCACCAGCAGAAATTTTACCTTGTAATCCCCAAAAAGCGACACGTTTTGTTATGGTAGTTGGAGACAAAAGCCATTCGCTGCTTTTTGCTGCATGATTAGCATTACTTAACCAGCTAGTTGCTGTGGCTGCTGCATCATATTTAAATAATTCTGTTGATGCCCAATATTGACTATCTACACTAAATCCATAATCACTTGGATACATTAAGGCAATTTTTCCTTCCAATGTTGCAGCATAGCTCGCCCATACTTGACAGTTTTTAGCATTTTCTACTTTATTTTTAGTAGTATTATCTGCTGGTCCTAGATTATCTACACAATCAGTTATTGCTATTTCTTTTTCATAAGATACTTTTACTGTATCTCCAAGGGGATAAGTTGAACCTAAATAATATTTCGTTTTTTTAATCATATTCTGTGACGTGCTTGATAAATTTTTCAAGTAGCCATTTACAGTTCCTTTTGAATTTAACCAATTCATTAATCCTGCTTCTGCCCAATTACCATCATAATCTGTATCCGTATCCCATCTACTCGTATTACCACCGCCTAAATTGAATGTTGTTTCATTTACTACATACGTACTAGGTATTGATGACAAAACTTCATTTCGTACAATCTTTATCTGATCTTCTCCCTTTTCATCTTTAAATACCCCAATTATTCGCCATTTCTCACAATTTGTTGAATTTTGAGGTTGATTATCTTTACAATTAAAATAAACATAATTATTTACATTTAAACCAGAATATCTGTATTCTCTAATTACATTTTTATCGCTTGCTGATACTGCACTACTTTGAGTTATAGAAACTAAGCCTCCTTTGCCAAGTTGAGATTTAATTTCTGTAGTTGCTAATACTTTATCTGCTACTACTACTTTATAAGTTTTAGTTTGTCTTTTATAATTCGGATCAGTTGGTATAAATTCTACTTTTATATCAGCATCTCCTAATTCTTTTCCTTTTATAGTTACCGTTACTTGGTTTGTATTACTACCTTGAGTAGTTATATTAACTTTCTGAGAATTAGTAGAAGTTACATTAAAAGTTCCTTTTATATTAGTAGTTGCTGTAAACGTTGTTTCTCCATCCACTAAAACACTACCATTTTCTTCACTCAAATCTACAAATATATTATCATATTTTAACTTATATGGATCTAATTTTGTTCCAGTTCCTCCATCTATTAGTACATCTGGCTTAAGATATAAAGTTGGTCTTATATATAAAGGAGTACTTTCAGATCCTTGTGTAGTTATACGTCCTGAATTACGTAAATATGAGATAAAATTTGCCACTCCAGTATTTCCATTTAAAAGCCATTCATTACTAGTGAAATTTGCTCCTTTAGCTATCCAGCTTGATGCTGATGCATCTCCATCAAAACCACCAGTTCCTAGGTTAGTAT
>CANRCN010000048.1 GCA_947629135.1 uncultured Bacilli bacterium
TTGGAGAATAATTGGAGTATTTAAAGAAAGTGGAAAAGATTATGTTAAGATAGTAAGAAATGCAGATATAACAACATTTCCAACAACTTATACTTATAATGGAATAAATTATAAAATAGGAAGTGGATCAACTGCTTATTGGAACTTAAAAGAAGATAATACTTATAATAGTAATTGGGCAGAAGCAGGACTGATGTATTGGTTAAATTCTAAGGGAACAGGAGATACAGGATATTTGAATTCATTAAGTACTACATCAAGAAATATGATATATTCAGCACTATATCATTTAGGAAATGTAAAAAGAGATGGACCACCATCAAATGCTTATAGTTACGAAAATGGAAGTACAAAATGTAGTAGTAGTGCAAGTAGTTGTTCAACTGGTTCAGTATGGTATGAAAATGCTGAAACATGGAGAGGAAAGATAGGATTAATGTATTTAAGTGATTATGGATTTAGTGCTAGTGATAGTTATTGGACAACAGGAGATTTATATTACTGGGAGCGAGATGCATATAACACAAGTTGGATGTATTCATCAGCAAGTTTTACAGATGGATGGTTAATATCACCTTATATTACTAAGAATTATGCAACATATATAAGTAGTAAATATGCAGTTGAAGCAGCCACTAATTCAGCTAAAAAGGTAAGACCAACTCTTTATCTAACTTCAAATGTTGTATTTGTTGATGGTACTGGAAGTTCTTCGTCTCCTTATCAAGTGGCAATAGAATAAATATTATTAAAGAAGAAATATATAATTTTTCTTTAGACTTGTTGATAAATTTGTTATTAAATATTAAAAGTGATGAAACAAAATTCATTGCTTTTATTCTAATAATAAAAATCAAGAGTTTTTTGTTGGCTCTTGATTTTTTTGTACTATTTTTTAATATCTAGTATGATTGGTAAGATAATTGGTTTTCGTCCAGTTAGTTCCATAATGTATGAATTTACATTTGTTTGGATAAAACTTTTTATATCTTGAAAAGTAACCATATTTTCTTTTAATTTATTAGTAATTAATAAGCTAGCTTTGATTTCTAACATTTTAATTAATTGTTCATTTTCATTTACTTGGATAAAACCACGGGTTACAACAACGGGTTTACTTAATAATTTTCGATTTCTAATATCAATATTTGCAACGATTACTAAGATTCCGTCACTAGCCATGATTTTACGATCACGAACTACTTGAGCTGCTATTTCTCCAGCACTTGATCCTCCTATGTAAATATCGTCCATTTTTATTTTTTCACCAATTGTTATTTTACCTTTATCAAGGTCTAAAGTATCTCCATTATCTAAGATGAAGATATTTTCTTTAGGTACTCCACACATATTGGCAATGTCTGCATGACTTTTTAACATTCTATATTCACCATGGAAAGGTAACATATATTTTGGCATGAGTAACCTTATCATCAATTTAAGTTCTTCTTTGTTCGCATGACCTGATGTATGAATGTTAGAATTAGTTGTATTAGTATAAACTTTAACTCCTTGTAAGTATAATTTATTAATAGTTCTTGAAATACTTAATCCATTTCCTGGAATTGGACTAGATGAGAAGATAACAACATCATCTGGTCGAAGTTTAATATGTTTATGTTCTAAATCAGCAATTCTTGATAAGGCAGCAAGGGGTTCTCCTTGACTTCCTGTACATAAAATACAAACATCTTTTGGTTTCAAAGTATTTGCTTCTTCTGGTGAAATAAACAATTCTTTATGATTTATATAACCACCTTTAATAGAAATATCAATATTAGCTTCCATACTTCTACCAAAGATACAAATTTTTCGATTATGTTTATAACAAGTTTCAACTATGTGTTTTAATCTATAAATATTAGATGCAAAGGTTGCTATGATAATTCGACTATTTTTTTCATCATCAAAGATATCATTTAAAGCAGCATCAACCATTGATTCACTGTTTGATATTCCATCATTTAAAGCATTTGTTGAATCACTTATTAGAAGATCAACTCCTTCTTCTCCAATTCTTGCCATTTTATGTAAATCAGCCATTGGTCCAATTGGAGTAAAATCAAATTTAAAGTCACCAGTTGTAACTATTGTTCCGTTTGGTGTTTTAACCCTTATTCCATGAGAATCTGGAACGGAGTGGGTTGTTCTAAAAAAGTCAACTTCAAAATGCTTAAATTTAATAACATCATCACTTTTATAAGCAAATAAATTATCAAACCGAATATTCTTTTCTGTTAATTTTAACTTGATAAGCTCACATGCTTGATTAGGTGCATATATATTTTTAATATCAACACTTCCTAATAAAACAGGAATAGCTCCAATATGATCTTCATGACCATGTGTTATAAAAAGAGCTTTAATTTTACTTTCATTCGTTTTTAAATAAGTATAATCAGGAATTGCATAATCGATTCCTAACATTGTAAGTTCAGCAAATGATATGCCAGCATCAATGATAATAATTTCATCTTCATGCTCTAAAGCATACATATTTTTACCAATTTCACCTAATCCGCCTAAAATAACAAATCGAGTTTTTGACTCCGATTTCATCTAAAAATAATCCTCCTTTCTTTTTAAGTTATAAGAACTAACTTTAACATTATACTATTTTTTTTTATTAAAGTAAAGAATTTTTCTAAAACTTCTAATTTTAACTAAAATTTATATTCAAATAAATAAATTCGTGGTAAAATAAAGATTAGTTGAAAGGAGTGATAAGATGCAAAGTTCTTTTGATAATGATACTATTAGAAAAATTATAGAAAATGTTGATATAGTAGAAGTTATTGGAAAAGAAATTACTCTTGAAAAAAAAGGTAAAGGGTACTTTGGTCTTTGTCCTTTCCATAATGATAATAATCCATCTTTAAGTGTATCAAGAGAAAAACAAATTTATAAATGTTTTGTTTGTGGTGAAGCAGGAAATGTTTTTAATTTTTTAATGAAATTTCATAATATATCGTTTAAAGAAGCTGTTATAAGATTAGCTAATGAAATAGGAATAAGTTTAGGAGATAGTTTTCAAGTAAAGCCTGATAAAAATAAAATATATTATGATATTTATGATATAACTAATAAATTCTTTCAAAATAATCTTTTATCAAGTGAGGGAGCTAAAGCTCGTGAGTATTTAGCTAATAGACATCTTACAATGGAGATAATTAAAGAGTTTCAAATTGGACTTGCTTTAAGAGAAAGAGATACTTTAACTAAACTTTTAACTAAAAAAGGATATGACTTAAAGATTTTAAATGAATTAGGACTTTCATCTAATGATTATGATGCTTATATTAAGAGAATAATTTTTCCATTATTTAATACAAATGGACAAGTAAATGGTTTTTCTGGCCGAATTTATAATGGAGAAAATGCTAATAAATATTTGAATACTAAAGAAACACCTATTTTTAAGAAAGGTGAAAATATATATAATTACCATCGAGCTAGGGAAGAGGTTAGAAAGACAAAGTTTGTTATTTTGATGGAAGGATTTATGGCAGTTATTAGAGCTTATACAATTGGAGTTAAAAATTGTATTGCAACAATGGGAACATCTTTAACAAATGATCAAATTAATTTAATAAAAAGACTAACCAATACAGTTTATTTGTGTTTGGATGGTGATAATGCAGGGATTAATGCTACTTTAAATAATGGAAAACTTTTAGAAAATGCTAATATGGAAGTTAAAGTTATTCCATTAAGTGATGGTTTAGATCCAGATGATTATATATTGAAAAATGGTGGAGATAAGTTTATTTCTTTAATTAGTAATGCTATAAGTTATAATGATTTTCGAATTAGACAATTAAAAAAAGGTGTTAATTTAGGAAGTGCATCTGAAAAAGCGGATTATGTTAATGCTGTTTTAAAAGAAATAAGTTTGGTTAAAGATGAAATAAAGCGGGAAATTATGTTAAAAAATCTTGCTAAAGAGACAGATATATGGTATAATACTTTGGAAAAAAAGTTAAATGAGTTACTGCAAAGTCAAGAAACAACTAAGATAAAAGCTAGTGATGTTTCTAAAAAGCCTAGTAATAAAAAGGATAAATACGAGAAAACCATGCAGCTAATTATTTATTATATGTTAGAAAATAAAGATTTTATAACTTTAGTTGAAAATAGTGGTGTTTACTTTCCAAATGAAAATTATCGAGTTTTAGCTAGAGAAATTTCTTATTTTTATGATAAATATGGATATATTAGTATTGCAGATTTTATGTCTTATGTTGAAGATAATAAATCCTTAAGTGATACTTTTAAAGAAATAATTACACTTGACTTGGATAGTTCAGTTACTAAAGAGGTTATCTTAGAATATTTAGATGTCATCAAGAAATATAATGTAACTTTAGAAATTAAGAGATTAGAAAAGTTAATAATGGAAGAGGTAGACTTTGATGAACAGCTTAAAATAAGTAATCAAATTAGGAAACTTAAAATGGGGAGTGAAGATAATAATGATTAATGAGATTAAGACTTTTGAAGAAAGAAAAGAGAATTTAGTTAAATCAGGAAAAGAAAAAGGTTACGTAACTTATGAACAATTAGCTGATGAATTAAAAGGATTAGAGATTGATGCTGAAGAGTTAGATGATCTTTATAACGTATTCATGGTTAACAATATTGAGGTAAAATCTGAAGAAGATATTGGAAATGTTGAAGACTTTGGAGAAGAGTTAGAATCTCCAGATAAAATATTAGAAGATTTATCAGCATCTAAAGATATAAAGATAAATGACCCAGTTAGAATGTATTTAAAAGAAATAGGACGTATTAACTTGCTTACAAGTGATGAAGAGTTTGAATATGCTAGATTGGCAACTCAAGGTGATCAACATGCTAAAACTATGCTTGCTGAGTCTAACTTACGTTTAGTTGTTAGTATTGCTAAACGTTATGTAGGAAGAGGTATGTTATTCTTAGATCTTATTCAAGAAGGTAATATGGGACTTATGAAAGCAGTTGATAAATTTGATCCTGATAAAGGATACAAGTTTTCAACTTATGCAACTTGGTGGATTAGACAGGCAATTACAAGAGCTATAGCTGACCAAGCTAGAACTATTAGAATTCCAGTTCACATGGTTGAAACAATCAATAAATTAGCTCGTGTTCAAAGACAATTAACTCAAGAATTAAATCGTGAGCCAACTGATGAAGAAATTGCTAAAAAATTAGGTATTTCTCTTGATAAAGTTCGAGAAGTTTATAAAATTAGTCAAGATCCTGTTAGTCTTGAAACTCCAATTGGAGAAGAAGATGATTCTCATTTAGGTGATTTTATAAAAGATGAAAGAACGATGTCACCAGAAGAGTATACTGAGATTGGAATGTTAAAAGAAGAATTATCTGGAGTTTTGTTAACTTTAACTGAAAGAGAAGAAAAAGTTTTAAGACTTAGATTTGGACTTGATGATGGTCAATGTCGAACACTTGAAGAAGTTGGACAAATCTTTAATGTAACAAGAGAGAGAATTCGTCAAATAGAAGCCAAAGCTCTTAGAAAATTAAGACATCCAAGTAGATCAAGGAAGTTAAAGGACTTCTTAACTGATTAATGATAAGTTTAAGTAAAAGGCTACAATTAGTAGCCTCTTTTGTTCCAGATAATACTAATATACTTGATGTTGGATGTGATCATGCTTTACTTTCAATTTATTTAATGCAAACATTAAAGAAAGTTAAAGTAACAGCTTCTGATATTAATCCTAATCCTTTGGAAATTGCTAGAGATAATGTAAAAAAATATAAGTTAGATAAAAAAATTAAAGTAGTTCTTCAAGACGGAATAAATGATATTGATGAGAAAATCAATACAGTTATTATAGCTGGAATGGGAGGAATATTAATTAGCAAAATATTAAGTAATAAAGAAAAATTAAAGAATGTTAAGAATATTATTTTATCTCCCAATAATGATTTTCCTTTAGTTCGAGAGACTTTAGTAAATTTAGGCTATAAAATTGAAAAAGAGCAATTAGTAATTGATAATCGAAAAACATATTTAGTTTTAAGAGCTATTAAGGGAGAAAGTCCTAAAATAAATTATTTTTTTGGAACTTTAAATAATAAATCTTTAGAATCAATTTATTATTATACAAATATTTTGAATACAAATACAAAAATTTTGAGAAAAATGCCAAGAAAATATATATTTAAAAGATTAAAGCTAAAACAAGAAAATAAAAAAATTAAAAAGTTTTTACTAACTAGATAGTTAGTTTTTTTTATAATTGTAAAATTATGTCAATCAAAAAAATAATGAATTTGATAAATTACTAAAAAAAATCTTTAAACTTATTAAATTTCTATAGAGTAATTTTTTAAATTAAGTTAATTTTATCATAAAATTTGTATTTTATTTGATAAAATTTAATTTGACAAATATAAATCTCTTTGATATAGTGAAAATGTTCCTAAATTTTAGGAATAAAGATACGTTAGGTAATCATATTTTTACTCTTTACTTTAATATTTTATATTACAATTTAACCTTATATATACTTCTTTTAATATACTATTGATGCTTGATTAAAACCCTTTTTAAACCTAACGTGTCTTTAAAATAAATTATAATTTTGGTTATTAACTTGTCATTTTAGTTAAAATGATGTATGATAAAAAAGATATTTGAAAGAAGAGATGTCAAGTGGAAAATTTACGAGAAAAAGAATTAGAATATGTTTATCAACAGGGAATTCGTTATTTAGAGAATAGAGATTATATTAGAGCTAAAAATTGTTTCTTAATTTCTAAAGAAAGTTTGATATATAGAAAGAAATCTATTAATGCTTTAATATTAATTGAAATATATTCTGGTAACTTAAAGATGGCAAGAAGTTTATTAGAAGAATATAAAGATGAATTATATTATGAACATACTACAACTTATGCTTTTTTAGAAAGAATAGAGTTTAATTTAAATAAAGGTTTAAATATAATGTTAGATAGTTTTAAAGAACCATCTACTCCTAATAAAAAATTAGCTTATTTATCAGATTTTTATATTGAAATTGGAGAATATGAAAGAGCAAGGAAAGTTTTAGAAACAATTAAATTAAGTCATAATGGTACTAATGATCTTATAGTTAGATTAATTTTTTTAAATATTATAGAAGGAGATTATTTAAGTGCTTATAAACTATTTCAAAATATAGATTCAAACAATATTAATAGCGATAGTTATAATCAACTAAAAGCTCTCATTTATTATCATAGAGGAATTCTTCAAGATGAAAAAGAAAATGTTAATACTTATCTTTATTATGTTAATAGACTTTTAAATAATGATGAAGATAATTTAGTAGATCATCTAAAAAGAAGACATGTTATGATTAATCAAACTGAAAATGAAAGTCTTTTCTTTAAATGTACAGATGTAGAAAAAATGATAAAAGAAATTAAATCGAGAATTGAAAATTTAAATCCTAATTTTGATCGAAATGCTTCAGTGTATTATGTAAGTTTTCCTAATTTAATAGGTTATAGTAATAATGAAACAACTAATAGTGTTAAAGTAATAACAGCACTTGGAACTAAGAAAATTATAACTATGTATCCAGCAATTTTATCAAGTGAATATAATAGTGAAGGATTACAAGAAAGTAAAGAATTAAGCTTAAAGAGAGGGTTAAAATGGAAGAATTAATTGAAAAAGGAGATAGCTATTTAAAAAATGAAGATTATGATAATGCTATTAGATGTTATTTAGAATGTTTAGAAATTGAAGATAGAATTGATATAAGGTTTAAATTATGTTACTTATATATTCTTACTAAGGATTATGAAATAGCTTTTTATTATTTTATTAATTGTTATTTAATAGATGATGATTATGTTAATATAGATTATAATTTAGGAATATTTTTATTTAGTATGTTGATTAAATTACCAGATGAATATTTAGAGACTGTTAAGAATATGGATATGTCAGATATAAAAATTTTAAATACAGATATAGGTTATCAAGATATTGATGTTCAAAATAATATTAGAAATTTAATCATGGAACAAAGCTTTGCACTTATTAAAGATATGTTAGATAAGAAAGTAGATTTTTCTTCTAATATGTATAATTTAGTAACAAAAGAACTGATAAATAATATTGTTGAATTTCAAATAGAAGAGTATAAATATCAATTAAATTTAATAAAAAGTGAAGATTATATAGGACTTAAAGAATATTTAGAAAGTGTTGGAGAAATAAGAAAACTAAGTAGAGCTAATGAATATACTTTAAAGTTAGTAAATGAATTAATAAATCTAAAAACTAATTCAAAGATGATAGAAAAGATAAATTTTAAAACAGATTCTATTGTTGAAGCTATTGATTGTAAGGATTATGAACTTGCTTTAGAAATATCTAAAAAATATTGCTATAGAAATTTAAAAGATCGAAATAATGATATATTTTATCTTTTATTAAATGAAATTGTAAAAGAACTTAAGATTATTGAACAAGCAAATACTATTGATATCTTGGATATGGATTTGGGAAATATCATGTCACTTGATAGTTTAGAATCTATTCAAGTTGAAGTAGATTACAATAAAACTGTTGATAACTTAGTAAAGTATTTAGAAGAAAATAATTTATATGATATGTATAAAGAAATAGATAATTTTTTGAGTAGTATTAATAAATTAGAATATCATTTTTTTATAGTTGATTTAATTAAGTTATCAGAATTAGAAAATGATTTTAAATTAGACAAAGTAAGAAGTGTATTAGAAAAATTAAGTCTAGATACATTTGATTTTAGAGTAGGGGAATATATTAATTATTTTTATATTAGTTTAGATAATTCAGAATATATGAAAGCTCAAGTTTGTTTAGATATTATTAAAAATGCTTGGAGGCTTGGACAAGAATTTAATGTTGCTTTTAAATTAGAAATTATTTTAAATATTTATTCTAAGGAAAAGATAGATGATAATTGTTTAACTGAAAAAATATTAAAATTGACAAATAAAAATAAAAGGTTATAATATAGGTGGTGATTGAAAATGTATGAAAAATTAGATAATAGTAGATTAGAAGATAGAATATTTGTTTATTTACAAGAAATATATAGTAATTTGAATGAGTTTTATGAATATGTAAAAAATAATAAAGAAGGTTATGTTATAACTAATATGGGAGTAGATGGTTTTGAATCAAATTTAATTTTTAGTTCAAGATTTTCTTTAAAAGTAACAGATAGATATAGTAACATGAAATTCTTTACTTATAAAAATAAAAAAGGAGAAATATTTTTACCTTCAAATTTAGATAGTATTTTTTATGCTAGCAGGGTTATTTTAAATGGAAATAATAATGAGTTTGTAAGAGAATTAGGTGTAAAAAATATGAAATCTGATGAAATAATTAGATTTATAGAAAGTGTTCATGATGAGGTTATCCTTCTTAATTTGAATAAGGGTAATGATGTTAAGAAGAAAACTTTAAAATAAAAAAACGTCTTCAAGACGTTTTATTTTTATTTGGTAGTCTGTACGGGATTTGAACCCGTGTATGTCACCTTGAGAGGGTGATGTGTTAACCGCTTCACCAACAGACCAAGTTCTCAAAAAAGACATTAATAGTTTATCATAAAGTATTTGATTTGACAATGTTTTTTTTGAAAAATTTAAAATAAATAAAAGCACATCAATGATTTTTATCAATTAGTGTGCTTTTTAATAATTAATATTTAAAATTCTTTCTTTGAATAAATATGTTTAGATATTAAATAAGAAATCATTAATAGAACAATAGTAGTAATAGGTATTATTAAGTAATTATAAGAAATAAAATAAATAGCATTAGTTATAATTTTAGTATCTATATAACTAAATAAAGTTCCAAATATAAAAGAAACACCAAATATTAAGACAAAGACAATAATTCTAGCTTTTTCGATTCCAAACTTAAATATAATAGGATAAATAATTGAAAGAAAGATAAGTGAGAAAAGAATGGTGTAAAGTAAAGTTAAAAATAATTCTTGATAATTAACTGTATTTTTAGATATACCAATTATAAGAGAGGCTATGATTGTTATTAAAGTAGCTCCTGATATTAAAATATATAAAAAGCAAATATTATTATATATAATTTTAAATTACTTTTTGACATTAATAAATCTTTTTTAATTAAACCTATCATTATTTACCTCCTTTAATCATTAAAACCATAAAATCTTCTAAAGTTATTTTGTCAATAATAATATCTTTATATTTTTTCTTTAGTTTATTTTTATTATTAATTAATACTTCATAGTTATATTTATTTTTTTTATATTTTACAATATCAGATTTATCTAACTTATCAAAAGTTTTAGAATCACATTTTAATATGCCATAGTTATCTAGTATTTCATTATATTCTAAATTAGAAACAATACTACCATTATCAATGAAGATTATTCTATCTGCAATATGTTCTAAATCACTTGTAATATGGGTTGATAAAATAATAGTATGTTCATCATCTCTTATAAAGTTTTGAAATATTTCTAAAACTTCACTTCTAACAACGGGATATAGGCCACTTGTTGGCTCATCTAAAATAAGAAGTTTTGGATGATGGGAGAGAGCGGTTGCTATTTCTAATTTTTTTAACATTCCTTTAGAAAGTTATTTTAAAAGCTTATCTTTTGGAAGATCAAAGTCAGTTAGATATTTAAAAAATAATTTAGAATCCCATTTTTTATAAATACTTTTCATAATAGAATTAATATCTTTGACTTCTAAGATTTCTGGAAAAAATGAATTATCTAAGACAACTCCTATTTCCTCTTTTAAAGAATCATTTTTATTATTGTCATTAAAAATGTTAACATCACCTTTATAATTATTAATAATATTTAAAATACATTTAATTAAAGTAGTTTTTCCAGCTCCATTTTCTCCAATTAAACCAATTATTAAACCACTTGGAATTTCTAGATTAATTGGTCCTAAAGTAAATTCATCATATTTTTTTATTAAATTTTTAACTTCAATTACATTTTTCAATTTTCATCACTCCTATAAATAATTTTTAATAATTCATCCATTTCATCTAAACTAATATCAAAGTTTTTAGCAATTAGACTTGCTTTTAATAAGTAGTCTTCCATTTCTTTACAAGCATTTTCCTTAATTAATTCTTTGTTCTTTGGAGCTATAAAAGTTCCTTTTCCTTGAACACTCATGATATAGCCATCATTTTCTAATTCATCATAGGCTTTCTTAATAGTCATGATACTAATTTTTAAATCACTTGCTAGATTTCTAATTGATGGGAGAGGTTCATTTTCTTTTAATTCTTCATTCATTATGTCTTCAATTATGGCATTTTTTATTTGTTCATAAATTGGAATTGGACTACTATTACTAAT
>CANRCN010000049.1 GCA_947629135.1 uncultured Bacilli bacterium
CTTGGAGTATATTATACTATAGACAGACTTAATTCCGCTAATATATATAAAACGGAAATTCAAATAAAAATTAACGACTTCAAAATAAATTAAAATAGAGTATTGTAAAATTTTAAAAAGTGTTATATAATACTCTATGAGTTGTCCCAGTAGCTCAGCTGGATAGAGCATCGCCCTTCTAAGGCGGGTGTCAGGGGTTCGAATCCCTTCTGGGACACCATTTATGATTTTAAAGGGGAAGTTAAGTAAACTTAATTTTCTCTTTTTATTTTATTTAAATAGGGAGAGGTATAAAATGGGATATATTGAAAAAATAAGAAAAAGTGTTGGTCATGAACCAATTTTTATATGTGGATGTGGGGTTTTAATCTTTAATGAACAAGGTCAAGTGTTATTGCAAAAGCGAAGTGATGATGGAACGTGGGGTAATCCTGGTGGTTCTATGGAATTAGGTGAAACTATCTATGAAGCAGCTGTAAGAGAAGTATTTGAAGAAACCAATTTAGTAATTGATCCTAAAGATTTGAAATTATTTAAGATCTATTCAGGAGAAGAACAACATCATATTTATCCAAATGGTGATGAAGCTTATATAGTTAGTATAATGTTTAAAACTAATAATTATAAAGGAGACATTAAAATAGATGATGATGAAAGCTTAGATTTAAAATTCTTTGATTTAGATAATCTTCCAGATAATTTAAATAAATTATTCGAGCCTATTGCCAATGATTTAAAGCAACAAAGTGGAGATGACAGGTGGAAGAATTAAAAAAAGAAAATCTAGAGAAATTTGTTAATATTTATAATAGTCTTCATGATAGCAGAGTTTTGAGCATAAACTATAATATAGAAAAGTCAGAAATAGAATTATTAATAAAAACATCTTGGAGTGGTGATATAGTTTTAACAAAAGATGGAACCTATGAAAAGAGTTTTAAAAAAATCAATATGATATTTAAAGATATTGTTCTTTGTAATTTTAAAGAATTAAAACATCATTATGTAATTAAAGAAATAGTTATGGATAAGGTTAAAGTAGATAATATCTATTATCCTTGTTTTAAAAGTTCTAAACTAAGTCCTTTAATATATATAGTAGCTAAACATATTTATTATGAAGAAATAGAATAAAAAGTATTTTCAAAAATACGAAAATATGTTATATTATAGATATGGAAGGAGGAGTTGTAGTGAGTAGTAGTATTGATAACGAAGCAATAACAGCAGCTTTAGCAATGTTAGGAGTATATTGGGTTATACTTATAGCTATTCTAGTATTACAAATAGTTGCATATTGGAAAATATATACTAAAGCAGGAAAACCAGGTTGGGCATCAATCGTTCCAGTTTATAGTATATATGTTTTATTTGAAATAGTTGGAATGAAAGGTTGGTATGCATTTTTAATCTTTATTCCTTTTGTTGGAGCTCTTATAGTTGCGATTTTGAGTTACATTGCTTATTATAAGCTTGCAATTTGCTTTGGTAAAGAATCTGGATTTGGAATTGGTATGGTATTCTTACCTTTTGTCTTCGGATTAATCCTTGCATTTAGTGATGCAACCTATACTAAACCAGCAGTTACAAACTAAAAAATCACTTTTGTGATTTTTTTTTCTTTTAATTGAACATAATATAATTGGTGATAATATGCTTTATATAAATTATATTTTCTTTTATTCTATTTTAGGCTTTTTAATGGAAAGTACTGTATATAAAATAACTAAAGTAAATAATAAAAGTGGTATTTTTTATGGACCTTATACGTTTGTATATGGATTTGGAGTTTTAATTTCAATTATTATCTATGAATTTTTAGAAAAAAAGCAAGCTATTAAAAATAAGTTTTTTAAATTGATTATGTATTATATTATTTTTACAGTTATTTTATCTTTAATAGAATTTACAGGAGGAGAATTACTTCATTTTATATTTAATGTTGATTTATGGAATTATTCAAGTCATTTTGATGCTATTGGAAAATATATCTGTGTAACTAATTCTTTAATTTGGGGACTTCTTTCTACTTTTAATATTTATATTATCTATCCTAAAGTAAAAAAATTATTAAAGAAATTACCTCATATATATACTTATATATTAATTCTTGCTTTTTTGATTGACTTAATTTTTACGATTATTACAAAAATTAATTTATAAATAATAATATAACTAAAAAAGAATGCATATTAACATTCTTTAATTAACTGAAACTGTATGAGATTTAAGTAATATTTTTTTTTTCTTAATATTTTCAAAATATGATATAATAGCAAGTATTTGAAATAAAATAGTTATAATTGTCATAGATAAGATATAAATATCTTTAACATAAATTATTTTATTTAAATAAAGTAAAGCTAAAAGTGCAAATAAGAAAATAGTTTTGATTTTACCCAAGATTGTTGAAGAAGGATTCATGTTTTTTAGAAATGCATATATATTTATAATAGCAATTACTAATTCTAGAAAAATGTTTACAAACACTAAGCTATAATTACTTAGATTGAGATTACTTTTAATTATAATTGGAATTAATAAACTTAAAGCAAATACTTTATCAACAACAGCGTCTAAATATTTACCAAATGTTGAAACAGCATTGTATTTTCTAGCAAAATAGCCATCAAAGGTATCTGTTAAAGCAAAGATTATAACCATGATAACTGATGGTAATAACTTATTTAAAAGAATTAGAGGTATTAAAATAAAAGGGGAAAGTAATCTTGAGGCTGTTAAAATATTAGGTATTTGTCTTTTATAATTACCTATTTGAAAATCTTTTTTGATTTGTCTAAAATCATTTATAATTTTTTCTTTCATATTTTTAACTCCTATATTTAATTATATAGCATTTTTAAAAATTTGCAAGAACTAATTACCAAGAAGAATTCGAACTGTAGAACCTGCAGCTAGATAAGTACCTCCATTTGGACTTTGTTCTAAGACAATATTACCATTCCCTGAGTATTCAACATTATAATAGAATAAATCTTTGCTTGCTTCTTTTTTTGTTTTTCCAACTGTATCAGGAAGAGTGTAGTAGATTTCATCATCCCAATATCTAACTTTTTCAATAGCACCTGTTTGTCGTTTTATATCTAATGAATCTATAATATCAAGTAATATTCTTCTTGCAACAGGAGCAGTTGTATAACTAGATAAAAGAGCTGTATTTTTAGGATTATCAATTGCAACATAAAGTATAGCTTTAGGATCATTGCTAGGAAGAATAGCCATGAAACTCATAATATAATTATTATCAAGATAAACTCCATCTTTAACTTTCTGAGCTGTTCCAGTTTTACCACCGATTCTATAACCATCAATATAGGCATAACGTCCGCCACCACGAGCAACAACACTTTCTAAAGCATATTTCATAGTTTCACTTGTTTCTTTACTAATTGTTTTTCTAACTAAATTTTTTTTATTACTTATAATAACACTATTGGTTGTTGGCTCATTGATACTTTTAACAACATAAGGTTTGTATAAATTTCCTCCATTAACAACACTACTAACAGCAGCAACTTGTTGAATAGGTGTAACACTTATTCCTTGACCAAAGGCAGAAGTTACTAATTCTAATTCTCCAACTTTATCAAGTGGAAACATAATACCTTCGGATTCTCCATTTAAATCTATACCTGTTTTTTCACCAAATCCAAATAAATCAAAGTAAGAAAATAATCTTTCTTTACCTAAAAGTTGTCCAAGTTTTACAAAGCCAGGGTTACAAGAGTTTTCTAAAACTTGTAAGAAAGTTTGATCACCATGTCCACCAGCTTTCCAACATCCAATTCGACTACCTTGGATATGAACACTTCCAGAATCATAAAAATGATCATTATAAATATCAATTACTTTTTCTTCTACGGCACTACTCATAGTAATTATTTTAAAAGTTGAACCTGGTTCGTAAGTCATCCAAATAGGTAAATTACGATTTAAAACAGCAGTTGTAAAAATTTTATAATTATTAGGATTAAAGGTTGGGCGACTTGACATTGCTAAAATTTCACCTGTATTAGGATCTATAACAACAGCTAGGGAATCATCAGGCTTTAAGGTACTTTCAACATTATTCAATTCACGTTCAACAGCTAGTTGAATATTAATGTCAATTGTTAGAGTTATATTCATACCACTAGTTGGTTCTAAATAAATTTCTGATAAATTAATTTTATTACCTTTAGCATCACTAAAATATTTAATAGCCCCATTTTCACCTTGTAAATAAGAGTCATAGATAAGTTCAATTCCTCCTAATCCTTGATTATCAATTCCAACATATCCAAGAACATGAGATAAAGTTTCACCATAAGGGTAATATCTTTTACTTTCTTTTACAAGATATACTCCATCAAATTCATGACTTTCTATTTCATCAGCTATTTCATAACTTAAACGTCTTCCTTCTGGATGTACTCTTTCAATTGAAGTTTTTTTATAAACATGTTTTGCCATTTCTTCATCAGTTACATTTAAAATTTCAGCTAGAACTCTTGTAACTTCTTCTTTATTTTTAATTTGATTTGGAACCAAAACTAAACTAGTTGTTGTTATATTATCAGCAAGAACTACACCATTTCTATCAAGAATTAAACCACGATTAGCTTCAATTGGTAAATCTCTCGACCAAAGATCGGTTGCAAGGTGAGATAATTTCTTATAATCAATCATTTCAATATAAATTATTTTTAAAAATATAACAATAAAAAAACTAATAAAAAAAATTAAAACTAATTTAATTCTACTATCTATCTTTTTATTAAACATTATTATCCACCAATTAAATATATGTTTAAAATAAAAAAAATATTATCAAAGAAAAAATAATTATAGCTAGATTTACTAACACCTAATCTTTAAGCCATGTTAAAAACTAAATCTTTTCTGATTTTTCTAATATTATAAAACATAGTTATCACTTATTGAATTATCTCTTAAGAAATCAGAAAAGTTGGATTTGTTCACAAAATATGATAATTTTTTATATTAATAATTATTCAAAAACAGAAAATGTAAAATCTTCTTGTAATTTCTTGATTAAGAAAAGTAAATTATGTATAATAGAAATAGATAAGGAGAAAAATATGTCGAAGTTTGATAAAGATTATTTAAAATTGTGTGAAGAAATCTTAAATAATGGGGTAGAAGTTGAAAATAGAACAGGTGTTAATACCATTAATATACCTGGATATTTCTTAGAATTTGATTTAGAGAAAGAATTTCCAATTTTAACTACAAAGCAAGTTTTTTTTAAAAATGCAATTACAGAGATGCTTTGGATTTATCAAGAACAAAGTAATGATGTTAGGTGGTTACAAGAAAGAGGTAATCATATTTGGGATGAATGGCAAGTTTCTGAAGAAGGTTATTGGGATGCAACTCAAAATGTAGTTGAAAATGGTAAGATTGTTAAGAAAAAAATTCATAAGTTTTTTGGTAAAGAATATGCTCATACCATTGGAACAGCTTATGGTTGGATTGTAAAACGATATCATTTAATAGATGATTTGATTGAAAAAATAAAAACATTTCCGACCGATAGAAGAATGATTATGTCTTTATGGCAAAATGAATGGATTGAAACAGCTGTACTTCCTTCATGTGTTTGGTCAAGTGAGTGGAGTGTAAGTGATGGAAAAGTTAATTGTTGGGTTCATCAAAGATCTTGTGATGTTCCACTTGGGCTACCTTTTAATGTAACACAATATGCTGTTTTACTTAGTTTGATTGCTCAGGTAACAGGACTTAAACCTGGAAAGATATTTTGGAGTTTAAAAGATGCTCATATTTATGTTAATCAAGTTGATGGTATTAAAGAACAATTAAGAAGATATAAAGAACTTGGTGATTATGAGGCTCCAACTTTATGGATAAATCCTGAAATTAAAGATTTTTATAAATTTGATAATTCAAGAGAATTAAAAGATATTAAGATTGAAAATTATAAGCATCATGGTAAAATAGAATTTGAAATAACGCAGTAGGTGAAGTATGAAGTTAGCAATGATTGCCTCTGTTGGTAAAAATTTAGAATTAGGTCGTAACAATGATTTAATTTGGCATTTACCATCTGATTTAAAATATTTTAAGAAAGTTACAGAAGGTCATACTGTTATTATGGGAAAAAATACCTTTAAATCTTTACCAGGAGTGTTAAAAAATAGACATAATATTGTTTTAACATTTGAAGATGATAAAGAAGAATTACCTGATTTGGTTGAGGTAGTTCATTCAATTCCTGAATTTATGGATAAATATAAAGATAAATCTGATTTAGTCTTTGTAATAGGTGGAGCTAGTATTTATAAACAGTTTATTGATTTATGTGATACTTTATACTTAACAGAAGTAGATAGTGAAAGTGATGCCGATGTATACTTTCCAAAGTTTGATAAAAGTTTATTTACAAGAGAAGTAGTTGGAAATGGAAATGATAATGATATTAAATTTAACTTTGTTATATATAGGAGGATTTAATGGGAAAATTTATTGTAATTGAAGGAACAGATTGTTCAGGGAAAGAAACTCAAAGTAAATTGTTAGTAGAAAAATTAAATAAAATGGGTTATAAAGCAGTTAGAGTTACTTTTCCTAAATATGATACTCCAACTGGTAAAATAGTAGGAGGTCCTTATTTAGGTAAAAAGGAAATAAGCGAATGTTGGTTTCCAGAAGGAGCAGTTAACTTAGATCCTAAAGTTGCAAGTTTATATTATGCAGCTGATCGAAAATATAATATACCAGAAATAATTAAATATTTAGATGATGGTTACTTTGTTATATGTGATAGGTATGTAAGTAGTAATATGGCTCATCAAGGTAGTAAGATAAGAGATGATGAAGAAAGATTTCATATGTATGAATGGATTGATAAATTAGAATTTTGGCTTTTAGGTTTACCAAAACCTGATAAAACCATTTTCTTACATGTTCCTTATACAATAGCTGAATGTTTAAAAAAGAATAGGGAATCTTTAGATCAACATGAAACAAATCAGGAATATTTAAAGAATTCTGAAACAGCATATATTGAGCTAGCGGCTTTATATAATTGGCAAAATATTAATTGTATTAAAGATAATAAAATAAGAGATATTGAAGATATTAATAAAGAAATAATAGAATGTTTAAAAGAGTATATGGAGGATTAAAATGTATAAGAATATTTTATTAAAACTAAGTGGAGAATCATTAATGAATGATTCTGAAAATATTAATAAAGAAAAAACACATGAGATTGCAAATTTAATTAAAAGAGTTCATGATATGGGAATTAATATAGCAATTGTTGTTGGAGGAGGAAATTTCTTTAGAGGAAGAAGTCATCAAGATATGGAAGCTATTAATGCTGATTCAATGGGAATGCTTGGAACAACTATGAATGCACTTGCCTTAAGAGATGCTTTTAACAAAGTAGGTTTAAAAAATGTTATTTTTTCACCTTTTGATTTTCATGAACTAATTGAAGCACATAGTGAAGAAGAATTAAAAAATATGTATAATGAAGGAACAGTAGTAGTTTTTAGTGGAGGAACTGGTCATATTGGTTGTTCAACTGATACAGCTGCAAGTATGAAAGCTATTATGGTTGGAGCTGATGTTATTATTAAACTTACAAATGTTGATGGAGTATATGATAAAGATCCTAATAAATATCCAGATGCTAAAATGTATACTAAACTAACTCATCAAGAAGTTTTAGATAATTCTGAAATTAAAGTTATGGACTTAGCATGTATTCGTGATTGTAAGGAACATAATAAAGATATTTTAGTTATTAATTTTAACGACCAAGAGAACTTAATCAAAGTATTAAGTGGTGAATCTATTGGTACGGTGATTAGTAATGACTAATGATGAAAAATATAATATTTATAAAAAGAAAAAAAAATTAAAATACTTAATAATATTCTTTAGTTTATTAACTATATTTTTAGAGGCTTTAGCTTTATTTAGAGTTATATCTTATTTATATGGACTTATACCTTTTGTTATTTTATGTATAGTAAAATATTTTTATACAACTGTAAATGAAAAAAAAACAAAGAAAAATAAGTAGGGAAACCTACTTTTTAATTATTGCTATTTTGCTCCATTGTTCTTCAACTTTATCAATTTTTGCGACCATTGGATTGGCTAAAAATAAACCAAATCTTCCAATTTTGACTTTGCAACTGCCATTTATATAACTCATTTCGGACTTATTATATAAAAAAGTAAATGTTTGTCAATTTAGAATAAGCTTCTAGTAATAAGAAAACATAGAAATAAAAATTCTAAAAACAAAATGAAGATATTAATTCTTGTAAAAGCAAGTAAAATAATTAATAATTGATAAAAACAGATGATTAAAAAGACACTAACAACAATATTATATAAAATACTAGTCTTTCTTCTAGTTCTACACATACTACAGTAACAAAACATTCCGTGATTTTTCTTTTTAAACATAATATCCACCTATTATAGTTTATGATAATTTATTAATTTGGTATAGTTTTTTTTATAGTTTTGGTATATAATAAATATGTGATAATTATGAGAAGAAAAAAAAGATTAAAGAAAAATATTAGAAATATTTTAATTATAGTTATAGTATTAGTAGTAGGAATTGTTTTAGTAATTAATTTTAAACCAGGTAGTAGTAAAAAAGAAGAAATAACAGACTTTAAAAATATGAAATTAAGTGAAGTTAGGGATTATGTTAAAAATAATAATTTAGAATTAAAAGAAAACTATGTTTATAGTGATTCTATTAAAAAAGATATAGTAATAGAAAGTAAGCTTGATAATAAAACTTTAAGTGTAACTATTTCAAGAGGAAGTATTCCAATTAATGAATTTAAAGAAAAGAGTGTAAATGAGCTTGGAAGAGTTCCGATTATGATGTATCATCAAATAATTGATACAGAAGCTAAATATATAGGAGGAAATGTTGATAAAGATGGTTATTCTAGAACTAGTGAAGCATTTCTTAAAGATTTAGAGTTTTATTATGAAAATGGTTATAGAATGGTTAGCTTAAAAGATTATATAGATGGTAATATAGATGTTCCTTTAGGATATAGTCCAATTATTTTAACATTTGATGATGGAAATGCTAATAATTTTAAAGTAACTGGTAAGGATGCTGATGGTAACTTAGAATTTGATCCAAAGTCAGCAATTGGGATACTCGAAACAATAAAAAAGAAATATCCTGATTATAATGTAACAGCAACTTTCTTCTTAAATTATGAACTTTGTAATCAAAAAGAGTATAACGAAGATATAATGAAATGGTTAATAAAAAATAATTATGATATTGGAAATCATACAACTATTCATCCTGATTTTACAACAATAAGTACTGAGAAAACTAAGGAAGTAGTTGGGAAGATGTATGAAAGATTAGAAAGTATTATTCCAAATGATTATTTAAAAATAGTTGCTTTACCATTTGGTTCTCCTTATAAAAAAACTCATCCAAATTATCAATATATCTTGAGTGGTGAATATAATGGAAAAACTTATGAAACTGAAGCAGCTCTTAGGGTAGGATGGGAAAGTGAAGTATCACCTTTTGATAAGAGTTTTGATAAAACTTTCTTAAAAAGATGTAGAGCTTATGATAATAATGGTAAAGAATTTGATATTGAAATGAATTTCAATTTATTAGAAAAAAATAGGTATATATCAGATGGAGATAAAGATATTATAACAATACCAAGTAGTTATAAAGATAATTTAGTAGATACAAATAAAAAAATAGTTACATATTAGGAGGTAATAATGAAAATTTTAGTAACAGGTGGTTGTGGGTTCATTGGTTCTCATACCGTAGTAGATTTATTAAATGAAGGTTATGAAGTTGTAATTGTTGATAATTTATATAATTCAAAAATTGATGTTTTAGATAAGATAAAAAAGATAACTAATAAAGATGTTACCTTTTATCAATATGATTTATGTGATTATGAAAAGTTACAAGAAGTATTCTCAAAAGAAAAGGTTGATGCTGTTATTCATTTTGCTGGCTTAAAAGCTGTTGGGGAAAGTGTTAATAAACCTTTAATGTATTATGAAAATAATTTATTTTCAACTATTAATTTATTAAAGGCTATGAAGAGTTATAATGTTAAAAAAATAGTTTTTTCATCAAGTGCAACTGTTTATGGAAGTCCAAAGAGTTTACCAATTAAAGAAGATTTTCCTTTATCAACAACTAATCCTTATGGAACAACGAAACTTATGATTGAACAAATTTTAACTGATCTTTATAAAGCAGATAATAGTTTTGATATTACTATTCTTAGATACTTCAATCCAATTGGAGCACATAAATCAGGATTACTTGGAGAAGATCCAAATGGTATTCCAAATAATCTAATGCCTTATATTGTTAAGGTTGCAACTCGTGAACTTCCTATTTTGAATGTTTTTGGTAATGATTATGAAACTGTTGATGGAACTGGAGTTAGAGATTATATTCATGTATGTGATTTATCATATGGTCATGTTTTAGCTTTAAAAAATTCAAAATCAGGTCTTAAAATCTACAATTTAGGAACAGGACATGGAACTAGTGTATTAGAACTTGTTAAAACGTTTGAAAAAGTAAATAACGTTAAAGTTAATTACAAAATAGTAGAACGTAGGGAAGGTGATATTGCTTCTTGTTATGCTTCAAATGATAAAGCCAAGGAAGAATTGGGATTTAGTCCTAAATATAATTTAGAAGATATGTGCAGAGATAGTTATAATTTTGTTAAAACTAATCAATAAAGAATGTTGGAAGGCCATTTTGGTCTTCTTTTTCTTTAGTAAAGTTTGTATTAGTTATAAAAGTAGTATTAGTTTTTGATTTAGTATTTTCATCTTCTGAATTAAAAGCAGACATGATTTTTCCAAAATTCCTTATATTACTAGCTAT
>CANRCN010000050.1 GCA_947629135.1 uncultured Bacilli bacterium
TTAAGGTAAGAATTAGAGAAAGTCTACTCGACCTAAAGCCGTAAAATTAATTTATAGCATACCATTACAAAACCTTTTTAAAAAATAATAAAGGAGCAAAGATGAAGAAAAAAGATACCTGGATAGTAAAAGCCTTCTTGCTCACTTTTTTTATTACTTTAATTGTAAGTGGTGTATCAAATACAATATCAACATATTGTAATTTTTATATTTTATTACTAATTACAATTGTAATTATCATTATAGGTATTATTTTTGATATTATAGGAACAAGTGTATTGACTGCAACAGAAGCTAATTTTCATGCAATGGCTGCAAGCAAAGTTAAAGGAAGTAAAGAAGGAATAAGATTAATTAAAAATAGTAGTAATATAGCTAGTATCTGTAATGATGTAGTTGGAGATATATGTGGAATTGTGTCTGGTTCAATGGGAGCCATGATAGCTATTTATTTGAGTAATTTATTAAACGTTAATATTACACTTGTTGCCCTACTTGTTTCAAGTTTTATTTCAAGTATGACAGTTGGTGGCAAAGCACTAGGTAAAAAATATGCAACTAAGAATTCTGATAAAATAGTTGCAATTGTTGGTAAAATTTTAAGCAAATTAAAAAAAACTATTTGATTTTAAGTCAAATAGTTTTTATTTTAAAAATTTCTATTTCTTAAGAATGGTGGAAAATCATATTCATTTTCATTTCCTTCATCATCATCGTCGTCATCATCATCCATGATAGTGATTTCTTTATTTGTTTTTCCAGCTTGTTGATCATAAATTGTATTTTGTTTAACTGGTTTTTGTTTATTGAAACCAGTTGCTATAACAGTAACGATAACTTCATCAGTTAAGTTTTCATTAATAACAGAACCAAATATAGTATTAATATCATTATTAGAAGCACTTCTGACAACCTCAGCTGCTTGTTCAGCTTCAAACAAAGTTAAATTAACTCCACCAGTTATATTGATAATAGCATCAGTTGCTCCTGTAATAGAAGTTTCAAGAAGTGGTGATGAGACAGCTTGTTTAGCAGCTTCAATTGCTCTATCCTCACCCATACCAATACCAATTCCAATAATGGCATCTCCTGACTTTTCCATAACTGCCTTAATATCAGCAAAGTCTAGGTTAACAAGACCAACTACTGCAATTAAATCAGAAATTGATTGAACACCACGACGTAAAACATTATCAACTTCTTTGAAAGCTTCAAGAAGTGGTGTTGACTTATCAATTATTTCTCTTAGTCTATCGTTTGGAATTACAATTAAAGTATCAACGTGTTTTTTTAACTCATCAATTCCAGATAAAGCATTTTCCATTCTTCTCTTGCCTTCAAATGTAAATGGCTTAGTTACGATAGCAACGGTTAAAGCTCCAAGTCCTTGAGCAATTTCAGCAACAACAGCTGCTGCTCCAGTTCCAGTTCCACCACCCATTCCACAGGTAATGAAAATCATATCTGCACCCTTTAAAGCTTCTTCAATTTCTTTTTTAGATTCAACAGCAGATTCACGTCCTACTTCAGGTTTTCCTCCTGCTCCAAGTCCTTCAGTTAATTGTTTTCCAAGTTGAATCTTAACATCAGCTTTTGATTTAGATAAAACCTGATAATCAGTATTAGCTACAATAAATTCAACACCTTTAACTCCTGTTTCTATCATTCGGTTGACAGCATTTCCTCCGCCACCACCGACTCCTATAACTTTTATCTTGGCTAATTGATCCATTTCTAATCCACTAAGCATATTTCTTCCTCCTAACTCTCTTTGTATGTTTTTAATTTATTAATTATATTACTATCTTTATCTACTTCTTTTTTCTTTTCAGTTAATTTTTGAGTTGTTTCACTATCAAGCATTGTATGTTTAATATCTCTAAATTTAAGTTTATTATCATAATACTTGATAAATCCTAAACTTGCAGAATATATATTACTTCTAACCCCAAGAGTTATCATATTGCAAATTACTTTATCACAATCAAATTCCATATCAAGTAAATAAGGAAATCCCGTCAAGTTTGTTATACCACCAGTAACAATTATATAACTTATCTCCCGATTTGTTAAGCGGTTTACTTCATTTTTGACATTTTTTATTATCTCAACTAGTCTAGCTTCAACAACTTGGCTTATTTCTAATTGATTAATTTTAATCTCTTCCCCACTCTGATTAACAACTTCAATAACATCATTCTGATCAGCATATTTACTACTTGCAACTGCAAAATTTTCTTTTAAAGAAGTTGCATATTTTCTATCTATTTTATATATATAACTAATATCTTTATCTAACTTACTACTTCCTTCTGGAATACTTGTTCCTCTTAAAAAGATTCCTTTATTAAATACACCTATTTCAGTTTTTCCATATCCTAAATTAACTAATACTCCAAGTCTCATATCTGTATCATGATTCTTACTTTCAAAATAATCACCAACGACTCCATAGTTAACATCAACTACTTCAAGTCCTGCTTCATGAAGCAATTCTAAATACTCATATAAAATTTCTTTTTCTATAGTTGAAACAGCACATCTAACTTTAAGTGTTCCAGTTTCTTGCCCTTTTGGATCTGGAAGTTGAACTCCTGAATCAAGTTCAAAAATAATTGGCTCTATATAAATTACTTCAAGCTCATTAGGAATATTTTCAAGAACAGATGCACTTATAACTTCTTTTATGTGATTTCCTGTAACAATACCATTAACATTAACTTCAGCAGTCTCTATTGTCGATGCAGCTTCTTGCATTGGAAAGTTAAGTAAAACTTCCTTAATTTCAATTCCTAAATCTTTATTAATAGAATTAATTCCTTCTTTTAAACTTTGAAGTGCAAGTTCTTTATCTTTTATATACCCCTTTTTTATACCTTTACTTTTTACATTTGCAGATGCTAAAACATAAAACTTGTCATTATTTTTCATCGTAACAACAATTTTTATAGTATTACTGCCTAAGTCTATACTTGTATATATCACTTTAACACCTACCTTACAATATAATTATACATGATTATCTTTATCTTTTCAAGAAAAAGTGTAAAAAAAAATAAATGTAATTAAAACAAATCACATTTAAATCTTATAAAATTAATTGCAAATATGGCAAATAAGACTAATTTATCTTTAAACTTATAGACAATATATTCGTCAAGTGCCACAACTTTATCAACAGTTGTAACTATCCAGCTTTCTAAATATTCTGGTCTTATGTTTCCAATTGGAAACATATGACTAATAATTATATTTTTCTCTATCATATTAAGTCTATATTCATGACTAGCATTATTTAAGGCCAAAAAAGGATGAATTCTTGGTTTTTCTAGTCCTTTAGAATCTAAATACTCTTCTTCATTAAAATAATCATGTAAAAGTGCTCCTCTTGTTGCAGATATATAATCTAATTTTAAAAGTTTAGCTATAAAATATGTTCCTTTAGCAACTTTTACAGAATGAATATATCTAGTTAATCCATGATGATAATCTTTTTTTAAAGATTGATACTTTTCAGTTCTTATAATTGGATCAGCTATATTTTCAAACGTTAGTTTCTCCATTCGCAACACCCTATGGCATTATAGCATATTTTGTTTTAAAATGCAAATTTTAATTTTAAAAAGATGTAGTAAACTAGATGTGGGAAAATAAATTTTTCAAAAATAAAAGAGAAAACACTCAATATTTAAAAACTGTTATATAATTAATTTATCTCAAAAAAATATACAGACCTTTAATAAAAGCTCGAAGCTTAAAAGGTTTTAAGGAGTTGTTTTCTCAATGAATATAATATCATTATTTAACAGTTTTGTGAACCACCTAAATAATATTTTAGATAATAATCTTTCCCTTCACCAATTGGAAAATCACATCTCTCTTTCCACTAATTCCCTAAATTTAGATATTTTAAAGGAAATTTTAGAATATTTAGATTTGGAATATAAAAACTCTAAACAAAGAAAGGAGATGTATTATGTTCAACAAACTAGGCCTCGTACTTTAATTACTTCTCTTGGCTTAATTACCTTCAATAAAACTTACTATAAATCTAAAAAGAAAATTAATGGTAAATATCAGTATTATAGTTATTTAGAAGATTATCTTGGCATTGATAAATGGGCCAAACTCTCTTTATCTTGTGAAGTTAATCTCATCAATAATGCTTTAGATAATGGTTTGTCATGGGCTAGTAAAAATACTATTCCTAATTACATTATTTCTAGACAAACTATTTCTTCTAAAATTAAAAATATTAATTATAATTATATTGATTCTTCTCAAAAAAGAGAAACTCCCAAAGTTTTATATATTGAAGCCGATGAGGTACATGCCAACCTTCAATCAAGAAATAAGGGAATCAAAAATAAAATTGTTCCTGTTATCTTAACTCACGAAGGTCATAAAGAAGATTTTGTTAAAAAGAAAGAATTAAAAAATACTCATTACATTGCTTCTTCTATTCTTAAAACTGATAAACTTTGGGATGAAACTTACAAGTATTTAGATACTGTTTATGACTTAAATAAAGTAGACAAAATTTTTCTTTCTAGTGATGGTGGTTCTTGGATTACTGGTTATGATATTGCCTTCCCTAATATCATATTTGTTCTAGATAAATTTCATTATCGAAAGGCTTTAAATTACATCTTTAAAAAAGAACCTATTATTACTGAAATTGCTGATAGTTATTTAAGAAATAGAATGATTGATGAATTTAAATTCCTAGTAAAGGCTCAGTGTAAACTCTTCCCTGATCAAAAGAAAGAAATGATTAAAAAGCAAAAGTATTTAATTAATCATATCGATGGAATTATTAATCAAAATCATCCTGATTATAAATGTCCTTGTTCTATGGAAGGTCATATTTCTAATAAATATGCCAAATTTATCACTTCTAGACCTCATTCTTACTCATTAGATGGACTTGAAAATATTACTCAATTACTTACTATGAAGGCAAATAATATAAAATTAACTGAAGAAATATATCACAAATTTAAAACAGGTGTATCTACCTATAAAAAACTAAACTTAGAAAAATTTATTACTTGTTTTAAAAATCAAGTTAAGCAAGTAGTAGATAATAATTTAAAATATAATTTGCAATATGAAATAGATAATAGTACTTTTAGTTTAAAAGATAATTATAGAGCTGATTATTTCTTATCTAAAAGATTGTAAAAAAATGTAAATTAATTATATAAATTTGTTTTTTCTTTTAAATTTTTCCAACATTTACTTTACTTCACCTTTTAAAAAGTCATATAAATCAAATTAATAATATTATCTTTCAAGATAACTTTATTATACAAAAATAATTAAAAAAATGAAAATATTTGATACTAATTAGCAATTTTATGGTAAAATATCTTTGTATCAAAATTATGTCAAAAACAAAAGGAGGTAAATATCATGATTGGAAATACATTAAAAAGCAATGAAGCAATAGTTGATACTTTATTTAGTCAAATTGAAAAGGTTATCGTCAGTAATAAGGAAAAAATGGCTTATCAAATTAACAATACCTTAGTAACTACTTATTTTAATATTGGCAAAATAATTGTAGAAAACGAACAAAATGGTAATATTCGAGCTGAATACGGTAAAGAAGTGTTACTAAAATTATCAAAAAAATTAACTAACAAATATGGAACTGGTTTTAGTAGGTCTGGACTTCAAAATATGCGTCTATTTTATAGCAAGTATAAAAAATGCCAGACACTGTCTGGCAAATTGAGCTGGTCACATTATTGTTATTTAATTTATATTGATAATGATGACGAAAGAAACTTTTATGAACAAGAATGCATTAATTCTAAATGGTCAGTAAGAGAATTAAAAAGACAAATAGACTCTTCCCTATTTCAAAGATTATTACTTTCAGAAGGAAATACAAACAAGAAAAAAGTATATGAATTATCTAAAAAAGGACAAACGATTAGTACACCAAATGACATTTTAAAAGAACCTTATGTTTTTGAATTTTTAGGTATTAAAGAAGAAAAGCCAAGGCTTGAAAGTAGTTTAGAAGAAAATCTAATAAATCATTTATCATCATTTCTAATGGAATTAGGAAAAGGTTTTATGTATGTAGATAATCAAATTAGAATTACTTTAGATAACAGTACTCATTACTATGTCGATTTAGTTTTATATAACAAAATTCTTCGTTCGTACGTACTAATTGATTTAAAAATGAATGATATGAAACCTGAATATGTAGGTCAAATGAATATGTACATTAATTATTATAATAAAGAAATTAGAGATGAATTTGATAATGAAACAATAGGTATCATCCTTTGTACAGGTAAAAAAGAAGTTACCATGGAATATGCTTTAGGAGGTTTGTCAAATCGATTATTTACATCAACCTATACTTACTATATTCCTGATAAAGAACAATTAATTAATGAAGTTGAAAAAGTTTTAAATGAAACTAAAAGAGATGATATTTAAGTATTAATGCTTAATCATCTTTTTTTAATTGTATTTTCAATAAATTATCAATTATCTAAATTTTTATTAGCCCTAACTATCATATATATAGACATAGAAGTATTAATTATACAAACTATAAATCCCATAATACTAGTCATTATTATTTTAAAATCACTATCATTACTTCCAAACTGTGAAACCATTGCAACTTCTAAAGAAATCATAGATATCATAGCAACCGTTAAATTAATACATTTACTTGATGCTAAAAGTGGACTATGATTTTTTCTATATTTAACAACATTTATAATTGCACTTATTATTAAATAAAAGTCATAAATAGCAACTATATATATAATAAAACCTGCGTAAGTTATCTCCCTATTTTGTTTGATTATTAAAATTATCATACCAGATAATATTAAATTTAAAAATAATAAAATAATTCCAGTTAATTTTAGTTTTTTATACTCTTTTTTTAAATTTTTACCAACTTCATTTTTAAAACCTTTAACTATCGATAATTTCATACAAAATAAGATCAAATAATAAATGGCAAATGTAATAAACCACCAAGACATATAATATATTCCTGTTCCTAATTTAAAAATACCATAAAGAAAATTAATTAATGTAGAAAATGTTAGAATGATTTTTGTTATTAATAATTCGTGTTTTTTATATAAATGATAAGATTTTGAATTTTTAATGACATGATTACTAAACTCACATATTTTATAAAACCAAATACAAAAAATAATTAAAGCATAAGTAGATAAAAGATAACTAAGATAAGCAATAGGAGTTTCTTCTAAATGAAAACTAAAAACATAAATAAGTAAACCAAAAGCCAAATTAAATATAAAGAATCCAACTATTTTGTTTGGGAAAAATAATTTATTTGATATTTTTTTCATAGGCACCTCCATAAAAGAAAAAAGGAAGACTACTCTTCCAAGTACTAACCTTTATTACTTTTTAAATAAGAATATATTGGATAGTTAAATACACATATAAGTAAACCAACAATACCAGTTATAATACCAATTAATAAATCCATTTTAGTTGGATCGCCTACCATTACTTTACTCATACCAAATCCCATTATTAAAGCTCCAACTATTCCTATAAACCAAGTAAATACAATTCCAAAGTTTATAGGTGCATGTTCTTTTTTAGGATGATTATTTCTATAAACAGGAATAATACAAAGTAGAACGATAAATCCTAAAATAGCTACTACAACACCTACTTTAAATAAGTCCCATTCAGGTATTAAACACATACACATACCTATTGCAAATACCAAACCTCCAATAGTTCCTAAAATAATTTCTAATAAAGTTTCTTTTTTCATAATTTCCTCCTATACTTTATTTAATTTTTCTTGTTATTTATCTTTTAATTCTTCTTGTTCTTTTTGTAATCTTGCTTTTGCTTCTTCGATAGTTTCACCATCTTTTTTTAAGAAAGTATCAACGAATTTATCTTCAACTTTCTTGTAGCCACCCACAACTGTATCTTCGATTTTTTTGTAACCACCGACAACAGCATCTTCAATTTTCTTATTAGCATCTACTATTTTAGACATATAATCACTTCCTTTCAATAACTAGACACTTGTCTTTTTATTACAAATTTAGTATAATCTTTTTTGGAAAGAAATACAATCAACAATTTATATTACTTTGTCCAATTAAAAGGAGTGAATATATGAATACATCAAATAATAAAAGAAGAAAAGAAACAAGAAATAAAATTAGTAAAGTATTTATCTCTTTATTACAAACAAAAGAAATAAGTGAAATTTCTGTTACTGATATTTGTAAACTTGCTAAAATAAATCGTTCTACTTTTTATGTTAATTATCTTGATATTTATGATTTAGCTGACAAAATAGGACAAGAGTTAGAGGAAGAAGTCAAATTCTTATATCAAGAAGAAAGGAACACTAATCATAATTCAAATGATTTTTTAAAACTTTTTAAGCATATTAAAGATAACCAAATATTTTATAAAACGTATTTTAAATTAAACATGGACAAGAATTTTATTATAAAAGAATATGACTATCATTTATCAAAAAAATTATATAATGATAAATATATAGATTATCACATGGAATTTTTTAAAGCAGGACTTAATGCAATTATAAAAAAATGGCTTAATAATGGTTGCAAAGAATCTCCTGAAGAAATTGAAAATATTTTAAAAAGTGAATATAAAAGCAAAAATAATACCAAGAACTAAACTTGATATTATTTTAATCTTATTTATTGTTATCACCATACATTTACATTTTCAGTTAAATCATCCTGTGATAGTTTTTTATAAATTCTTATTTTCTTTAAATTATCTCCAAATTTCATATAAAATATCTCCTCTTAAATAAATTATATATGTGAAAGTAATTTTAAACTATCAACTTTTAGTTGCATTTATCTTTTTATATTAATTTTACTTGATAATCTTATCCAAACAAATTCTAAGTTTAGATAACTGATTTTCTATTATAATTTGTTACATCACTGCCAATTTTGTCATATAATTCTTTTATACTAATTTCTTTATTTTGAATTGCCTTTAATTCATTATCAGTAGCTCCAACAAATTCAACAAAGCACACTTTTCCATTTGGTGTATCTATTTCGTGAAATTTATCATCTGGTACTGTAATAAAACCAGTTATGTTGGATTTTCTATTGCAATCAATGCCAACTGTTTGACCTGTATATAAATATTCATAAACATTAAAGAGTTCTCCTTTTGTAAAAGTTATTCTTGCAATAGATTGTAAAATTCCACATATACACTTTATCTCATTTTCCTCATTTTCGTAATTATCTTTTTTTAATTTAAAAGTAAACTCCATTCCATATCCACTAATTTCTTTTATTTCAGATTCTTTTTCATATAATTCTGATAATCCATAAGTAATAAAATGCCAATAGTCACCACCATCATAAACACTTATACCTTGAAGTGGATCTTTACCACCAAATTCAAAACTAATTAAAGTTCCATAATGTTTTGGATTTTTTTGATTAGGATAAACCTTATCACACAACTCATCAATAGCATACCAACCTGGTGCATTTATTTCTTCGTTTTTATCAGTTCCTTTTTTCACTTCATTTTTTTTAGTAAATTTATCAAATAATCCCATAATATATCCTCCTCATACAAATTACTATTTCTAAAACTCGATTTTATAAAAACGATTCAACAATATACAATTTATTTTCTATATTATCCCAAAGAATAATAATCTCACTATTATCATCTTGTTTATTATACCAATACTTACAATTAGAATAATCAGGATAATTTTCCTTGGTAACTTTAATTTCACTTAACCAATTATTTATACTTTCACTATAAGACGAATAATATATAGTTTCTTTTTCTTCTAAAGACCACTCAAACATTTCTTTTATTTCATCTTCATTTTTATATGAAAAAACATGATATCTAATTCCATCTCCATGAAAATTTGTATCAGAACTAGCATTATAAACCTCTTCTACCGATTTTTTTTGTAATTCAATATTCCAGTTTACTTTTAAAACATTAGAGTAATTTGTTAAATTATTATATATAATTATTCCTAATAAACTAAATACAATAATCATAAAAATTATAATAACTATTATTCTATTTTTTCTATTCATAGTTAGCCTCTATAAATTACAATTTATCTTTTTCTTTATATTTTTTTATTATAACCATTCTTTATATCTTTTTATATATAATTTTTTCACAATTGTTACTAATAATATGTAAATTGCAATTAAAATGATTGCCAATATGTAAAATTTTATTGGTAAAATCTTAAATCCAAATGTTGGTATACTAGAAAATAAGATAGGTATTACAATTGTTAATATTGCTGATCCAAGTGTTAGAATTGATAAAATTGGTGAAGCTTTTGAATCTATAAATGGTCTTTTACTTGTCCTAATATTATGAATAACTAAAAGCTCTGTTAATAAACATAATACAAACCATGCTGTTTGAAAATATGCTTGCTGATTTAATGAATTATATCCTAGAACAAACCAAAAGATAATGAAAGCTAATGTATCAATGACAGAAGAGGTTAATCCCATGACAATCATAAACCTGGAGATACCTTTAGTATTCCATTTTTTTGGTTTCTTTAAAAATTCTTCATCTACATTATCATATGGAATGCCAATTTGTGAAAATTCATAAATAAAATCTTGAAACAACATTTGAATTGGTAATAACGGTAAAAATGGTAAAAAGGTAGAAGCAATCATAATTGAAAATACATCTCCAAAATCATCTGATAAAGCCATTTTCATATATTTAATAATATTCCCGTATACTTTTCTTCCTTCTATAATACCATCATATATTACTCCTAAACTTTTTTTCAAAAGAATAATATCACTTGCTTCTTTGGCAATATCTGTTG
>CANRCN010000051.1 GCA_947629135.1 uncultured Bacilli bacterium
AGCATTCTTGATTCCAGCTTTTTTAGCTTCTCTACGTCTTACTCCTGGCTTATCATATGCTTCTCTTTTTTTGAATTCAGAAGGGATACCATCTCTTGCAACTTTTTGTTTAAATTTTCTTAAAGCCCCATCTAGATTACCGTTTCTAACAGCAACATGTGTCATCTTTACTCCCTCCCTTCGTTCATAAATCAAATAGATTATATCAAATTAATTTAAAAAATTCAACAAAAATCTACAAATTTTTCTAAAATATTATATGTTTTTTCTAAAAAAAGTGTCTTTTTTTAAAAATTTCTTAAAACTAGCTCATATAAACCTCTGATAAAAGTTCCAAAATAACTTCCCAAATTAAAGGTAAATTTTAAAAATATTGTAAGTAATACAGCAATTATTGGAATTAAAATAATTGGCAAAAGATAATTTTTAATTATTTTATTTTCTTTTAAAATTTGCATAGCTGATTACTACTAATTCTGCGAATAGCTCCACCTACAGCTTGTCCAATTCCAAATATAACTTGAATGACTCCTGATATAGCTTCAATCATAGCTCCAGTTACAGAAACTCCTCCACCAATTGTTATCATCATTTCTTCTTTATCTATTTCTTGCATATAGTTATCTCCTTTCTTAATATTTTTATTTTTTAACAATCTTGAGGCCGTACAAATCCATCTATTACTCCTGATAGAAAGACAATGACGGCACTTATACCAGCAATTACCCAAAGAGATACTCCTCCTCCTCTAATAGATTGCATCTCATTTTTCTCTAAATCTTGCATCTTACTCTCCTTTCATAGTTTGTAAAACAAATTCATATAAATTTTCTTCCTTTACTAAAACTTCTACTACTATTTTTTTAGTATCTAAATAATATTTATCTAACTCTAACTTAATCGTATATGAATTTAATAAATTTCTACTTTCTAAAATTTTGAAGTTAACCATTTCTCTATCTATTTTTAAATTATTACTTTCTATTATAGAATTAGCATCTTCATGACTTAAATTAGATATTACTAAAATATTATTATTACTAATAATTCCATTATACTTTAAAGTAGTTTGCATTTTCATAGTTAATAATAAAAGAACAACTATCATAATAATATTTATAATAAAAATCAAATACAAAAATTGATAATAATTTTTATAACGTATAAATTTTTTAAATAAACTAATATTCATAAATTAATCCTTTCTGAACCAATATAAACCTTTGATATAAATCTCGATTATTAAATCTATGACTTATAACAATAATAGTTTTATCTTGTAAATAATTAAATAAACTTTCTAATATTTTTCTTTCAGCTTTAATATCAAGAGCACTTAAAGATTCATCAAAAATATAAATATCACTTTTCTTAAGTAAAGCTCTTGCTAATATAACTCTCTGTCTTTCTCCACCCGATAAGTTACCTCCATTATTTTCAAGGATCATGTCATTCTTTAGTAAACTTCTTTCGATTATTTTATCAATTCCAAGTAGGTTAATTATATTTAGATACTCATCATAATTAGCATTACTACCTAAAGTTATATTGTTATATATAGTATCTGTAAATAATACTTCATCTTGAGAAACATAAGTTATTTTTTTCCTAATATCTTTTAAATTATAATTATAAACTTCTCGATCATCAATTAAAATATCTCCTTCATAATTATCTAAATATCTAGTTAAAAGTTTCATCAATGTACTTTTACCTCCCCCACTCATTCCATAAAGAAGAACTTTAGATGCTGGATATATTTCTAAATTAGGACATTTTAGTACATCATCAATTCCATTATAAGAATATCTTAAATTATTTATTTTAATATGACCTTTTAAATGAGCATTTATTATTCTATTATCTAAAGTTAAATCTTCCGTTTGAATATTTAAAAGTTCCTTAATTCTTGTAAATGAAACACTTGCTTCTTTAATTAAAATCTGCAAAGAACAAATATTAGAAATTGGAGTAAAATAATAAGTTAAAAGACTATTAAAAACCAATAGTTTACCAAGAGATAAATTACCAACCTTAACTTCTTTAATTCCTATATAAATTATTCCTAATAATCCTATCCCATAAAGTAATTCTTTAAAAAAAGTTTCAATATAGAAATGATGATAAAGATTAAAACTTGCATCTTGATAATTTAAAAACTTATAACTTAATTTATCACCTAAATTTTCTTCAATTTGCATCCCTTTAACAGTATTAATAGAACTCAAAGATTCAATTAAGTGATTATTAACTTCAACCTCCTTTTCTTTCATGTTTTTTATCTTAGATCCAATTAAAGAATTATAAATTAAAATTATAAAAATATAGAAAATTGTAATTATTAAGATAACTAAAGAAAGTTTTATACTAATCTTAGTCAAAACCAAAAAGACTAGAATTAGTAAAACTAAATCAATTGATAAAGTTACAAATAATTTACTTATAACATCACGAATTTTAAATACATCTTGAATTCTTGTTATAATATCACCTTTTGTTCGATTTTTAAAATATAAATATGGAAGTCTAATAATATGATTATATACTTCTTTAATTAAAGAATCATCTAACTTATGATTAATATAATTTATAAGATTATTTCGAAATAAATTAGTAGTTTCTTTAAGAATAATTACTATAATTAAAAATATTAAAATATATTTCATAGCATTAAGATTATCTTTAGTTAATAAATCCAAAAAGAATTGAAATTGATAAGAGATAAGAATATTTGAGATAGTATAAATTAGAGAGAAGATAAAAAGAATGATAAACGTTATTTTATAATTATTTAATATTGGAAACAATAACCTCAAAATTCCTTTTTCAGGGGCTTGTTTAAGAATCAAAGTTCTAGGCTGCATTAAAATATAAATATTTGATGATAACTTATTCCAAGCATCATACCCATAAGATTTAAAACCTCCATCTGGATCCATAATGGTTATGGTTTTCTCATCAAATTTAGTTACTACAACAAAATGGCCATATTGTTTGTTTATTAGTAAATGTGCAATAAAAGGTGTTGATTCTTTAAATAAGTTATTAATCTGCCCACGAACAGCTTTAGCTTCAAATCCAATTTTAGATGCTGCTTGAACTAAAGAATATACTGATACTCCATCAGTAGTAGTCTTGGTAATTTCTCTTAAATACTCCCTAGAAACATATCCTCCATAATACTTAATCATAGAAATTAAACAAGCAACTCCACAATCTCTTAAATCTGTTTGTTTAGTATATAAAATTTTTCTCATTAGAACCTCCATTCATAATATACAAACTTTTTTATGAATTTGACCAATTTTAAAAAAATTTTATAAATAATTGCATAAAAAAAAGGTGAATTTTCACCTTTTCAATAATTCAAACATTATTAGTTATTAGCATCCTTGTTCACTACAAGCAGTTCTAGTGTACTTTTCAAGTAATTCATGAATCATATTATACGAATCATTTTTCATTTCATCAGTTAATTCCATCTTTGGATCTGTTAATAACTCACTTATACCTTCAATTACTCCTTCAATCTTTTTATCTCTAATAACTAAGATATTTGGAGCATATATTCTTCGACCAACCACTTGATCATCTATTTTATATTCAGCTAAATTGTTACCTAATAATTCAATAATCTTATTGTATCCTTTACTACCTTCTTTAGTAGTAGTAACTTCTCCATCTTTAATTTCCTTAGCATCTCTAATATCATATACATCTACATAATAGATTTTTTCTATCTTTAAATCAGAAGCTACTTTAAGTAAAGTTTCAATCATACTTCGACACCATGGACATTTATTAAATCCAAAATAAACAACCATATCTTCTTGATTTTCTATCTTTGTTGCTAAATCCTCAGCACTAATATAAACCATTGGATTATCCTTATTTATGCTAATTTCTCTATAATCTCCTGTTCCATTTAAACTTTCGTATTCTTCTTTAAATTTAACTGCATCACTTTTCTTACATCCAGTTAAAACTAGAACTAACATTAATATAACTAAAATTTGTATTTTTTTCATTTATACCACCATATTAATTATAACATAACTGAAATATTTTTCAATAATATTTTTAAAACTCATTGATTTATTACAACTTATTATATATAATTATCTTGGTGATGGAAATGACTATTACAGTAAAAGTAACTAATAAAACAAAAGATATGATGTTAGAATTTTATGAAGATTTAAAAAGAGAAAAAACTCCTCAATATTCTTTATTTCAAGCTGATGATGGTGATACAGTTGTAACTTTATATACTTCTGGTAAAGCTGTATTTCAAGGAAAAGATGCTGATCTTGCAAGTGAATATTGGATTGAAACGGAAAGAATAAATGCTGGTCATGTTGAATATACAGATTCTTCAAAAAAAGATAAAAAAGTTAAGGAAACTACTAAGCCTTATGAAAAAGATTATATGTTTGTAAATGCCGTTGGAAGTGATGAGGTTGGAACTGGTGATTACTTTGGTCCAATTGTAGTAACAGCCTCATACGTAAAAAAAGAAGATGTTCCTTATCTAAAAGACTTAGGAGTTATGGATAGTAAAAAATTAACTGATGAAAAAATGTTAGAAATTGCTCCCCTTATTGCTAAAAGGATTAAATATAAAAGTTTAGTTTTATCTGATAAAGATTATAATACCTATCATAAAAACTTTAATATGAATAAAGTTAAAGCTATCATGCATAATAAAGTTTTATTTGAACTTATGCAAGAAAAACCTCAAGTTGACTATATTATAGTAGATCAATTTGTAAATGGAGCTAAGTATTATGAATATTTAAAAGAAGCTAAAAATATTCAAAGAGGAATTACTTTTACAACTAAAGCTGAAGATAAAAATTTAGCTGTTGCAGCAAGTAGTATTATATGTAGATATTTATTTTTAAAAGAATTTAAAAAATTAGAAGACTCACTTAATATGACTTTACCAAAAGGAGCTGGAGAAGAAGTTGATAAAGTTGGTCTTAAAATAATTGAAAAGTTTGGTAAAGATAAGCTTCAAGAAGTTGCTAAACTAAGCTTCAAAAATACAGAAAGAATCATTGGAAACCAATGATTCTTTTAAATTAATCTTCTTTTTTAGCAAAATCTTCTAAAACTTTACTTGTAGCTGTTAAGATTGGAGAAACAGAACCTCCAATATGATAATTATAAATAATCTTAGCTAGATACTCAGAACAATCAGCTATTACTAACCATTTTCTTGACTTAGCTTCATCACTTATATAAGATAAATTAGTGGTAAATACTTTAGTAAATAATCCTTTTTCATATGCATCATCAAATACCTTAACCCCTTTAGTAAACATAGCATAAGCAGCTATCATATAAATTTTTCTAGCTCCTCGCTTTTTAACTTCAAGAGCAACATCAATCATACTTTCACCTGATGCTATCATATCATCAACTATTACAACATCTTTATCTTTAACATCTTTACCAATATATTCATGTTCTAAAATTGGATTTTTTCCATCAACTACTCTATAAACATCTCTATGTTTTTCAAAGTGACCTCCAAGTTCACATCCTAACATATTAGCATAAAATCTAGTTCTTTTTAAAGCTCCATTATCAGGTGATACTGCAAGTAGTTCTTCTCTATTAACGTCTTCTAAAGTTACAAACTTCTCTAAAATAATATTTGTTGGGTAAAAATTATCAAATGATGAAGAAGGAATAGCATTTTGAACATTCGAATCATGAACATCAAACGTTATTATATTCTTAACACCTTGATGAATAAATTCTTGCAAAGCAACAGCACAGTCAAGTGACTCTCTTCCATCCCTTTTATGCTGTCTTGATTCATATAGAAATGGCATAATAAGAGAAACCGATTCAGCTTGATTTCTAATTGCACATAAAACTCTTATAACATCAACGTAATGATCATCGGGACTTTTATGATTATAATAATTATACATCTTATAAGTAATTGAATGATTTAAAATATCTGTTAAGATAAATAAATCTCTTTTTCTAACACTTTCTTTTAAAACAACTTTCCCTTCTCCATTATTGAATCTAATTTCATCAATTGGAATAATAAAATCTCCCGTTACCCCCATGATCTCCTTTAAGTGATTATTAACACTTTCACCTAACTCACGACAATTTTCCATTACGATTAAACCTAATTTCTCCATACTACCTTCCTTTCTAAATCCAAGAAAAAACTATAACAATTCATTAGCTTTTTCTTTAAATTCAACAATTAAGTTATTCTTAATTTCATCATTTGTATTTATTTTATTTAAAATACCTAAATTTATATTTATTAAATCATGTAAATTAAAAGGAAAAACATTAAATAATTTACAATATTCATTTAATAAATCTGTATCTAAAGATGTCATATCAATAGTTGTAAAGGCTACTTTAATATTTTCTTTAAATAAATCATAAATAAAATGTGTTGATAAGTCATCATATAAATTGAAATAGTTTTGATATGTAATTGGAAACTCTAAGATTATTTCATTATCTTTTAAAACATTCATGAAATTTTCTTCAGGAATTTCCATAAAATTATAAATTATTCTTTTAGCATTATAATAAATTTCTTTATTTTGATTATCTAATCTTGTATCTAATATTACAATATAATCTATTTTATCTTTTATTAATTTATCAAATAAAGCTTGATAAGAAGCAAATGTTTCTTGTTTTGATTTTTTAATATGAACTCCATTAATTCCTTTATTATAATATTCATATACTAAAGATAAATCTTCATACATAGCTTCTTTATCTATCTGCATATCTATTTCTAGAACCAAATTTACTTTTATATTAAATTCTTTTATTTCTTTTAAAATAGTATCTATTATTTCTTTTTTCTTTAATTTTTTCTTAAATAAATCTAAGTTTAAAAATACCTCAGCATATATAATATTATCATTTTTTAATTTATTCAATAAATTCTTTGTTGCAAGCTTAATATTATCTAAATTATCAAGCAATTTAATAGCCATACTTCTTGATTTATCATAATCTTTTAAGCTATCAAAATCTAAGATATCATCAAGTTCTAAATTTGACATATCTTTATTAGTTAATTCTTTAATAGTTTCTTTTGTAATAGAACCTAAAAAATCAATATGTAAATCAACTTTTGGAAATAGCTTTAATTGTTCAAATAAAGTCATTTAGACCACTTCCTCCCAGGTAAATAGTATATACTATTTTTATTTTTTTTGCAACTAGCTCCTTAACTTAGTTATTGTTTCCTGAAAATCAGGAGATTTAGTAATTGTTGAACCTGAAACAATGATATCAACATCTCTTAAGTATTTAACATTATCTAATGTTACTCCTCCATCAACACTAACTAAGGTTTTTAAGCCACGTTTTTTTATTTCTTCTTTAACCATATTAATTTTAGATAAACTTGTTTTAATAAACTCTTGACCAGGAAGTCCAGGTTCAACACTCATAATTAAAACCAAATCAATTTTCTCTAAATATGGATAAACACTAGATATATCATCTTTTGGATTAATGGCAATTCCTACTTTAATTCCATAAAGATGACATCTTTCGATTATATCATCAATTTTATCTTTTATATCAAGATGAACACTTATAAATGCAACATTTAAAGTTGCATAGTCATCTACCATTTTTAAAGGAGATTTAACCATTAAATGAACATCTAATCTTTTTCTTGTATAGTTAGGAATAGTTGAATATTCACTGAAAGGTAAAGTCTTATTTTGAACATATTTACCATCCATTACATCAACATGAATATAATCAACATCCGTAACATTTAATTTTCTTAAAGTTTGAGCAATATTCGAAACCCCTAAGAATGATGCTGATATTTTCATTTTTACCACCTCTTATCTTTAAATTCACCTATAAAATTTAAATAATTATCATATCGGCTTTTTAATATATTACCATCATTGACAGCAACTTTAACCATACATTCAGCCTCTTTATCATGCATACAATCTTTATATAAACATGGATAATCTTTGAATTCTTTAAAAGATTCTCTAACGTCTTCTTTTGAATATTCTAAGAAAGATAAAGCTGAAAAACCAGGAGTATCTAAAACTCTTATATTATCTTCTTCTATTATTTCAATATGTCTTGTTGTATGTTTTCCTCTACCAAGAGCTAAAGATACTTCTCCCACTTTTAAATTTAGATTTGGAAAAAGCTTATTTAGTAATGTACTTTTACCAGCTCCCGTTTGTCCTGTAAAAACTGTCATTTCACCTTTTAAAACTTCTTTAATTTTAGAAATCTCTGTATTATATAATACTTGATAACCTATTTTTTTATAATATTCAATTGTATCTTGATACTTCAAGAATTCATTATCATCTATCAAATCTCTTTTAGTTAAACATATAACTGGTTTAATTTTATTAATTTCTAATTGAACTAATAATTTATCAAGTAAAGTTGTACTAAAATCAGGATTCTTAAAACTTGTGATAACAAAGGCCATTGTAATATTTGCAACATTAGGCCTAATTAACATATTAACTCTTGGAAGTACTTCTTCAATCACACATTTTTCTTTATCAATCAAGACAAAATCCCCTACTAAGGGAAGAGTTTTAAGATTTCTTAACTTACCTCTCTCTTTGCAAGGGATAATTTCATCTTCAATTTTAACAAAGAACTTTTCACTTATAACTTTTACTACTTGTCCTTTCATAATCACCTATTAATTTGTACTATCATCACTAGTCGTATCATCATTAGTAGTTGTATTATCAGTTGTTGTATCTGTAGATTCTTCATATTTAACAGCATAAACAATCTTTAAAGTTGCTCCTTTAACAATTGTTGTCTTAGCTGCCCTACTTTGACTAATAATTGAATTTTCTGGGAACTCATCAGTTTGTTTAGGAACAAATGTAACAACAACACCATATTCATCGCAGAAATTTTGAATTTCTTCAATTGTCCATTGTTCAGTTACAAAATCTGGATACTCATCAACAATATTTGGTATATATAATGTTATTTTTGTTCCTTTAGCAACTCTTGTTCCTACTTCTAAATCTTGTTTAATTATTTCTTGAGCATCATATTCTTGTCCATCTTCAATATCCATTTTTTCAATTAAAACATTTAATCCATATTGGTTAGTTAAAATTGTTTTAATTTCTATATAATTCTTACCAGTATAGTCTTCAATAGTATAAACCGTATCTCCTTGTGATTCGTATAAAGTAATTTCAGTTCCTTTCTTAATTTTTCTACCTATTGCAGGTGATGTTTTAACAACTAATCCTTCAGCTATTTTTTCATCACTTACTTTTTCAATTTCAGCTTTAACTTCAAATCCTGCTTTTCTCAAAGTATCTTCAGCTTTTTGAACTGTCATACCAGCTACATTTGGAATTTGTATATCTGGAACCTCTGTTAAATAAGGGAACAAGATAAAGATTCCAACTAAAATCAAAACTATAAAGATGAAAATTGATGCAAGTATCCAAATCCATTTATTCTTTGAAGCATCATCATCTATTAAACTATCATCTTCACTAATAGGCTTTTCTTCTTTAACTTCTTCTAAAGCCACTGGTTTTTTTGGTTCTTCTCCATCATGTTCAGGATACATGAATTCATATTTTCTTTCATTTAATCTATTTTCATTTAAGCAAGTAAGCAAATCATCATGCATTTCTTTAGCTGATTCATAACGATTTTTTGGATTCTTAGATGTAGCCTTGATAATTATATTCTCAACACTTTGAGGAATAGATTCATTTTCTGCTCTAACACTTGGTATTGCACTTTTCATATGTTTTAAAGCTATTTCAACAGCATTATCACCTTTAAATGGAACATGACCCGTTAATAATTCATAAAACATAATTCCTAAGGAATAAATATCACTTTTAATAGTAGCACCTTTTCCACTAGCTTGTTCAGGAGCTAAATAATGAACACTTCCCATAACTGAATTAGTCTGAGTTAATTGAGTACTATTCAAAGCCATTGCAATTCCAAAATCTGTTATCTTAATTTCTCCATTATCTTGAATCAAAATATTTTGAGGTTTTAAATCTCTATGAATAATATAAGAATCATGAGCTTCTTTGATACCATCTGTAATCTGTAACATAATATCAATAGCTTCAGATAAAGACAAAGCTCCTTTTTTCTTTAATAATTGTTTTAAAGTCATTCCTTCTACATATTCCATGACTATATAGTATGTACCAGAATCTTCTCCAACATCATACATTTCTACAATATTAGGATGTGATAAAGAACTTGCTGATAATGCTTCTCTTTGAAAACGTCTAACAAACTTCTCATCACCTGCTAGGTCTCCTCGAAGTATTTTAATGGCAACATTTCGATCAAGAATAATATCTTTAGCTAAATAAACATTAGCCATGCCACCTTCTCCGATACTTCTAATTATTTCATAACGATCATTTATTTTCTGACCTTTAGTTATCAATTTCTCCACCTTCTTCTTCTTTTTCTATATAAGCAACTGATATATTCTCAGTTCCACCAGCCTCATTTGCTTTTTGAATTAAAGATACTATCTTTT
>CANRCN010000052.1 GCA_947629135.1 uncultured Bacilli bacterium
GATTTATTTTGCAAGATTAAATTCAATGCTTGTACTTTTTAAGGGTGGAATTTACTTTTGCATTCGAGTAAAATTAAACTAGATAAAAAAATTTAATATATCTACTTGAAATACCTCTTTTTTTTTGCTATAATACATATAGAATATAGAGGTGTTTATGAAAAAGATAGTTAAAATATGGTTAGTTTTGGTTATGATATTGAGTTTTACTGTTAATGTTTATGCGGTTGATGGTATACTTACAGCGGAAAATCCTATAGGTACACCTGAGACTAAGGAAGGTGGACAGGAAACTACGGATGGTTCTGACGAAGATGATAAAAAAGGTAATCAAGAAACTGGGGAAGGAACTACAACTCCTGGTGAAGATAAAGATCAAGATGATACAAAGCCTAGTACTGATGGTAAAAGCAATAAAGCTGAATTAATAAGCATTACTATAAATGGTTCTAAGGCAGTTTGTAATTCTAAGAGTCCTTGTGAGTCAAATGATGCTGTTGATAGTACAGTTACTAGTGCTACAATTAGTTATGAAATATCTGAGAAGGCTAAAATAACTGATGAAAATGGGCAAGATATTACATCTGGTGAAAATAGAAAACTTAATAATATTAAAAATGAATATACTGTTACAGTTACAGCTGAAGATGGTTCTACTAAAAAATATGATATAGTTATTAATAAAAAAGTATTAGATACAGATGCTTCTTTAAAAACTTTAATTATAAATGGAGAAGAGGTTGCTTTAAAAAGTGGAAATGTAAAATATAATGCTACAGTTAGTTATACAGCAAAATCTATTGAAGTTGAAGCTGTTCCTAAAAGTGGATCTGCAACTGTTGCTCAGGCTAATAAAAATAAAATAACTTATGATTTTACAGGAGATACTAAAGAAATTAAAATAAAAGTTACTTCTCAAGCAGGAGACAGTTTAACTTATACTATTAATGTAACACGTCGTCCTGAAGAAGATGCAACTTTAAAAGATATAACTATTGAAAACTATGATTTTGATTTTGATAAAGATACAACTGAATATGAAATATCAGTTTTAAAAGATGTTGAAAAGTTAGATATTAAAGCAACTCCAACTGATGTTGATTCTGATGTTAAAATTGATCAACCAGAAAAGTTAGAACTTGGTGAAAATAAAATAACTATAACGGTTACAAATGATGGTACAGTTAAAACTTATACTATTAAAGTTAATAAGTTAGATGAAGAAGATAAAAGTCTTGCCAATTTGGAATCTTTAACAATTGATGGTTATGATCTTGATTTTAAAGAAGATGTATATGAATATGATTTAAAAATAGGTGATGTTAATACTTTAGATATTAAATATAAAACAAAAAGTCCTGATGCAAGTGTTCAAGTAACTGGTAATATGGATTTAATAAATGGAAGTATAGTTAAAGTTCGTGTTACTTATACATCTGGTCTTACAAATGTTTATCGTATTAATATCATAAAAGAAGAAGTTAAAGAGAATAATAAAAATAATACAGCTAAAATAATAATAATTATAGCTATAATTTTAATATTAATTGCAGCAGCATTACTTGTATTAATTCAAATTAAGAATAAAAAAGATAAAGGTGATAAAAAAGATAAACCAAATAAAAAAGGTAAATCTAATAAAAAAGGAGAAGAAGAAAAAACTGTTGTAGAAAGTGTTCCTGAACCAACAGCAATTGATATAGAAAAAATAGCAACAGCTAATCCAGGTGATATTATTTCAATGCCACCTGATGATATTGAAGATATTATTTAATAAATAAGGAAATGATTTTATGCTAAAGAAACTTGATAAATGCTTAGTTATATGTGTAGTGTTATTACTAGTTATTGGATTAATAATGATTTTCTCAGCTAGTAATGTTACTAGTTATATGAAGTACTCTAAGAGTCCGTATAACTTTTTCATAAGGCAATTTATCTTCTTGATTGGTAGCTTAATCATTTCTTTTTTTATCTTAAGATTTAAGACTCGATACTATTCTAAGTGTGCTCCTATTTTAATGTTTGTTTGTATTGGACTTTTAGTTTGTGTCCTTATTTATGGTAAAGTTAGCAATGATGCTAAGAGTTGGTTTAGTATTTTTGGAATTTTTACTGTTCAACCTAGTGAGTTTGCTAAAGTAATAACAATTATTTTCTTTGCTTGCCATTATAGTGTTAAAAATAATTGTAATAATTTAGCTAGTGTTACTTATCCATTGCTTTTATCTGTTGCGGTTGCTGGAACAATAGCTTTACAACCTGATTTTGGAACAATGCTTTTGTATGTAGGAATTGTTGGTATGATGTTTTTGGCTTTTCCAGTTAAGTTTAAATTAAAAAGAAATAGTGCTTTAATTGTAATAGGAGTTTGTATGGCTGCTCTTTTAGCAATGTCAGCTATTGGAATACATATATTTTCAGATAGGCAAAAAGGAAGACTTGATTTCTTTAATCCTTGTGAAAAAATTTATGCTGAAGGTAATCAAGTTTGTAATGGGTATATAGCTATTAATAACGGTGGATTATTTGGAAAAGGGTTAGGAAATAGTACTCAAAAATATTTATATTTACCAGAAGCATATACTGACTTTATCTTTGCTATTGTAGTTGAAGAATTAGGGCTTATATGTTCAATCGGAATTTTAATCTTAATGTTCTTAGTTTTATGGAGAATTTTCTTAATTGCTAAAAGAAGTACAACCTCTCGAGGATCTCTTATTTGCTATGGAGTATTCTGGTATATTTTACTTCATATAGTTATTAATTTGGGAGGACTTCTTGGTTTAATGCCTTTAACTGGTGTTCCTTTACCATTTTTATCTTATGGAGGTTCTTACTTATTGTGTTTAGTTTCAAGTATTGCTTTAGTGTTAAGAGTCGATTATGAAAATAAAACTCCAACAGCAGCTTAAAAAGGAAATCTTTTAAATAAAGACTTTCCTTTTTTTCGACATTTATTAATTCATTTATTGAAACTAATATTAGTTGTAAATTAAAATTATTATAAGGAATTTAGTTGACTAAAAGAACATAAAATGATATTCTTACTATGGTGATACTATGAAAAAATATATTATAACTTATACAAAAGAGTTGGAAGATAAGATTAATAGTAATTATAAATTTACTCTAAAAGAAATTGAAGAAGTAAAGTATAAAATTTTTAATTTTCAACATGAAAGATTGATTCATTTATTAGTAACTTTATTTTATGCTATATTTGTAATTAGTTTTATTTTTTTAGGAATTCTTATGCCTTATTTTTTAATACCTTGTTTTGTATTAATTGTATTTTTGTTTTTCTACGTTAAACATTATTTCTTTTTAGAAAATAGTGTTCAATATTTATATAAGTTATATGATAAGATAGTTAAATAAAAAATATTATTTTAGAAATGTGGTTTAATTAGATTTACTTTAAATTAAACAGATGTTATAATCTTTATACAGGAGGATAGTATGGGAATATTTAATAAAATTAAAAATGTTTTTAAAAAAGAAGAAAAGAAAGAAGAATTAGAAGAAGTAAAATTATATGATGAAGGATTAAAAAAGACAAGGGATAACTTTGTTAATAAATTAATTATTTTAAATAATAAGACTAAAAAGATAACAGATGAATATTTTGATGAACTTGAAGATATTTTAATTATGGCAGATATTGGTGTTAATACAGTTTTATCTTTTATTGAAAGACTTAAAAAGAGAGTTAAAAGTGAAAATATAACGGATTTAAATTATTTACAAGAAGTAATTGTTGATGAGTTATTTATTATTTATGTTGATAATTCTATTTTAAGTAATAAAATTAATTATAATCCTAATGGTCCAACAGTTATTTTGTTTGTTGGGGTAAATGGAGTAGGTAAGACTACAACAATTGGTAAACTTGCTAATAAAATAGTCCATGATGGAAAAAGTTGTATGATGGTAGCAGGGGATACATTTAGAGCAGGAGCAACTCCTCAGTTAGAAGAGTGGAGTAAAAAAGTTGGTTGTAGTTTTGTTAAAGGAGAAGAAGGAAGTGATCCTTCAAGTGTTATTTATGATGGAGTTAAAAAAGCTAAAGAAGAAGGAATTGATGTAATTTTAATTGATACTGCTGGTAGACTTCAAAATAAAGTTAATTTAATGAAAGAGTTAGAAAAGATGAATAAAGTAATTGGAAATTTAATTGAAGGGGCCCCTCAGGAAACTTTACTTGTAATTGATGCAACAACTGGTCAAAATGGTATAAGTCAAGCTAAGAATTTTAAAGAGATAACTAATATTACAGGAATTGTTTTAACTAAACTTGATGGTACAGCTAAAGGAGGTATTGTTCTTGCAATTAAAGAAGAATTAGGAATACCTGTTAAATATATAGGTTTAGGTGAGAAAATAGATGATTTAAAACCTTTTGATATTGAAAACTATATTTATGGTTTATTTAAGGATATGATGTAAGATGGAGATGGAAAAATTACTTTATTTAAATAATTTATATGATTTATATGGAAGTTTGTTAACTAAAAAACAACAAATTTATTTTGAAGAGTATTGTTTTAATAATTTATCTTATGGAGAAATTGCCTTAAAATACGGAATAAGTCGTAATGCAAGCTTTAAACAATTAAAGCTAATTGAAGAAAAATTAGAAGAATATGAGAAAAAATTAAATTTATACTACAAAAAACAGAAAATTAATGTTATAATTAAGAAGATAGATGATAAAACTATTAGGAGTGAATTAGAAAGTTTACTTTAATAAAAAAAGAATAAGGAGGAGTTTTTATGTTTGAAAAAATAGTTTATATAAGTGATCATGGAGCTCATGTTAAAGTTCAAGGAGAAATCCAAGTTAATTTAATTAACCAACATTTAGTATTTGTAGATGAGACGAATCGTCAAGTTGTATCAGAGGTTGAATATGTTCATGATGATATCGTTGAGACTAGATTTATAGGTGAAATAATTGGAGGTAAATTTCAAGGTGGAATTATTAGTAAACCTAGTTTAACTTCAAAGATTAGATTTTTAGATGAAAATGAAACTTTGATGATAACAGGATCTGATGAATATGGAAATATGACAATTGGAGTAAGTCCTTTCTATAACAATAAACCAGTATATATGAGTATTAATGATATTTTTAGTAATCATTTAACAGTTCTTGGTAATTCTGGTAGTGGTAAAAGTTATGGAACAACATCTCTTCTTCAATCTGTTTTTAAAACACCTAATTTTTACCCTTATAAAGCAACTATGATAATATTTGATAATAATGGTGAATATATAAATGCTTTTAATAATTTAAATGAAATTAATCCTAATTATCATTTTAAAGTTATTACAACAAGTAGTTATAATACTTATGAAAAACTTAATATTCCAGTTTGGCTTTTAAATATAGATGATTTAGCTTTACTTTTAAAAGTAGATAAAGTTAGCCAATTAACATTAATTGAAAGAATGGTTAAATTAACCAAGATATTCTCTTTAAATGATGAAACTAGTTATAAATATAAGAATCATATTATAGCTAAAGCTATGTTACAAATATTTTATTCTAATAAAATGCCAGGTACTAAGAGAAATGATATTTTTGGAATTTTTAATACTTGTACTACTAATGAATTTAATATGGAAGCTGAAGTTCAAGGAGCAGGATATACAAGAAAATTTAGAGAGTGTTTTAATGTAGATAGTCAAGGTAATTTTACAGAGAGTATTTTAGTATCTCAATATATTGCATCTTTTGTTGATCCAACATTAGATAATTATGAACCAACAACATTTAATAAATATACTTTAGAAGACTTAGAAAAAGCTTTGAACTTTACTTTAATAAGTGAGAACTGGTTAGATAATGATAATACTTATGGTGAAGCAATTGCTGTTAAAGTTAAACTTCATAGTTTAATTATAAGTGATGTTAAGAAGTTCTTTGATTATCCTAACTTTATTGGAGTTGAAGAATACTTATCTAGTTTAGTTATTCAAAATGGTCAAAAGTATCAACTTTTAAATATTAATCTAGAAGATATTGATGATAGTGTTGCTAAAGTAATTGTTAAAATATTATCAAGAATTATATTTGAATATACAAAAGGTTTACAAAATAGAGCATCTATTCCATTTAATCTTATAGTTGAGGAAGCTCATCGTTATATTAAGAGTGGAGAAGATATAGATTTACTTGGTTATAATATATTTGATAGAATTGCTAAAGAGGGAAGAAAATATGGTATTCTTTTAACTTTGATTTCTCAAAGACCAGTTGAGTTATCTGAAACAGTTATGTCTCAATGTGCTAATTTCTTAATTTTTAAGACAACTCACCCTCGAGATATTGAATATATTGGCAAAATGGTTCCAAATATCACAGAGGAAATTGTTGAAAAACAAAAAGCTTTACAACCTGGTTATTGCTTATGCTTTGGTTCAGCATTTAAAGTACCTATTATTTTAAAGGTAAATACTCCAAATCCAGTTCCTGCTAGTGATAATTGTAATGTATTAAAAACTTGGACCGTAAGTCAACAATAAGGGGGTAAATTTTGACAAAAGATGAGAATAGAAGGGTCTTATTAAAAAATAAAAAATATTTTATTATAAAATTTATATGTAGTTTGGCACTCCGTGCCTTTCTTTTAGCTATACCAATTTATTATAGTTATGGAATTGATTCCATTGCTAAAGGTAATTTTAATGCTGCTTATCATATGATATTCATGTTCTTTATCTTTACAGTTCTTTACAGAATATCTGAAATAATTAATCAAATTACATATTATAAATTATATTCTAATTTATATAAAACATATTTAGATTTAGGACTAGCTAAGACTTGTAATAATTCTTTATATAGTTTATCTCGTTTTAGTTTATCAGAATATAGTAATATTATGAGTGAAGATTTTGAAACTTTAAGTGATTATTATGCAACTTTAGTTATTAGAATAGTTGAGATTATGGAAACTATTTATATAGTTATCTATTTCTTTACAGTTAATATAATTTTAGGATATTTAACTTTATTTGTATCATTAGTTGTACTATTTATCTTAATATTTTTTAATCCAAGAATTGCAAGTACAAATAAAGAAAGAAAAAATAGGCATGATAAAAGAATTAGCTTATTTCAAGAGTTATTATTATCAGTTAAAGAGATAAAAGGTTTTAATATTTTTTCTGTTGCTAAAGAAAGAACTATGAATAATATAAGTGATTATACTAAATGGAATAATAAATTAAATATTGATAAATATAATGTTAAACAAGTATCACTTGGTTTAATTGATATTTTTCAAGTTATTTGTTTAGTTCTTGGAATTAAATTAATAGCTGATGGACATTTAACAATTGGTGTTTTAACAATTATTTATAATTATTATGCTAAGTTAAATTTGTTATACACATCTATTATTACTTTATTTGAAAGTAATATAAATGTTAAAGTTGCAAGAAAAAGAATTCATAAGTTATTTCAATATGCAAGTAGTAATTATGGTGAAGTAGAAGATACTAAAGTAAAAGGAAATATTGAGTTTAAAAATGTTTTATATGGTAATAGGAAAGATCCTATTTTAAATAATGTTAGTTTAGAGATTTTACCTAATACTTTTACAGTTATTACAGGTCCTTCTGGATCTGGTAAAACAGGGATATTTGATTTACTTTTAAGATATAATAGACAACATGAAGGCTCAGTTCTAATTGATGGAGTAAGTGTATTAGAATATGATACTAAGAAAATTAGTAATATTGTTAGTTGTGTTAGAAAAAATCCAACTTTCTTTAATATAAGTATAAGAGATAATTTATCAATTTTTGATTCTAATTTTGAAAATGTTGTTTATTTATGTAAAGAATTTGGAATACATGATTATATTATGGCTTTAAGCAATGGATATGATACTATTTTAGAAACAGATGCTATGAATATTAATAGTGATGTTAAATATGTATTAGCAATTATTAGAGTTCTTCTTAAAAGAACTAAGATAATGTTATTTGATGAAACTTTTGATTATTTAAGTCATGATATATATTTAAAAGGAATTGAAGTTTTAAAATCAATGAAAGAAGATAATACAATTGTAGTTATTACTAAGAATAAAGAAATTATTGAAGGAGATTATGTTGATCAAGTTATTATGTTTTCAAAAAATAAAATTTTAGTAAATGGTAATCATGATAACTTAATTAAAACTAATGATGATTATAAAAAAATATTCAAGAAATTATAGGAAATTATAGGACTTTACTTGCAATTTCTTTGAAATTTTGATATTATTACTATAGATAATAGGAGATGTTTAGTTATGTATTTTGAACCACATAAAAAAAGTAAAATTCATAATACAAAATCATTGATGCTAATATTTACAGTCATCATGTTTTTAGGCATCTCTTTTGCAGCTGTTTATTATGTATATAATTATAAAGATTCAAGAACTAATAATGTCATATCTGGATTAATTGATATAGATTTTCAAAAATTATCTGAAAATATAACTTTGTCTGAAGATAAAGCTGTTCCTATGGTAGATGCTTTAGGAAAGCAGAATGATCCCTATGAATTTACAGTTAAGAATATAAGTGAAGTACCAATTAGTGTTTATATTAGTTTAAATATTAATAGTATAACTATAGATAAAAGTGCTTTAAAGTATGCTTTATATATTGATGATAAAGAAGTAAGAACTTCTAATTTAGCTGAGTTAGATGATCAAAATACTTTATATATAGTTGATAATTTAGATCCAAATGATATCGTTAAAGTTAAAATAGTATTTTGGATAGATTATTATTATGAAAAAACAAATGAATCTTTTGATGCAAATATTAAAGTTGTTGGAGAAAGTAAAGATTATATAGCTGAAACAAAAATTTATGCAAGTGATAAAATTAAAGAGCAAATAATAAGTCATACATCATCTGCATGTACTCCAACGGTAGAAGATTCAGATGGAACAATTTATTTTTCGGGAGACAATGATTGTGTAAACTTTAATTATGTATGGTATTCAGGAAAGCTATGGAGAATAACAGCTATTTATCCAGATGACACAATGAAAATGGTAACAGAAGATGCAATAACAGCAATATATTGGAATTCTTCTAATAATGTCACTTATGATAAATCTTGGATATATCAATGGTTAAATGAAGATTTTAAAGATACGTTATATAATTATGAAAATATAATTGTGCAAAATGCAAATTGGAATGCAACTACAGATGGAAATAGCATTCCAATAAAACCGCCAACAGATGCAAGTGCAACGATAGTGCATGGAGATGTAGGATTATTAAATGCTTATGAATATACTCAAGCCTATAAAAATGTAAGCAGTAGTACAAATTATTTAAATATAGGGTACTGGTGGTGGTTGATAACTCCATATTCAAATACGAACATTTTGTTTGTGGGCAATGATGGTGGTGTATTTAACAATACTCCTATATCGTTTGCTTCTGGTGTTCGTCCGTCTGTTAATCTAAAATCAAATGTTGAGTTAATTGGAGAAGGAACAAAAAACGATCCATATATGATAACGATAGATAAAGCAACAGGAGCGATAGGAGAATTAATAAATAAAAGAAATAGTGGAGAATATGTTAAAGTAGATAATAAAGATTATAGAATCGTTGGAATTGAAGAAAATGGAACAACAAAATTAACAAGTGTCGACTATGTAAGAGATGAAGGAAATACGGTTATAACTAAAAAATTTGGAAGTGATTCAAGTTGGTCAACATCAGTTGAAAGTGCAAGTGATGATTATTGGGGATATTATTTGAACAATACCTGGTTAACACCTGAACTTAAAAATTATATAACAGAAGGGACATACTATTTGGGAAAATATGGAATTGTAAGTTATAAAAATACAATATGTAGTGAATATGATACAAGTGAGCTAACAAAGAGTTGTACTAAAACTAATAGTTTTTGGACAGGATATGTTGGATTACCAAGAGTAGGAGAAATGTTTTCAGCTAAATTTGGAAGTGAATCTTCAAAATCAAATAGTATGTGGCTAATAACCCCTGAAAATGCCTCAATAAATCGGTTCGTGCAAAATTTCAATTATGTTGGTATTAGTTCATCATCATCTAGTTCTTATGGTGCTCGCCCATCCATTAATCTAAAATCTGAAGTTGAAATAGCAGGTGGAAGCGGAACCCAAAAAGATCCTTATGAAATTGCTTTACCAAAAAAAGAATGATTTGTGGTATAAAAAATAATTTTAAAAGTGTTAATCTATTTTAATTATGGACTAACACTTTTTAATATTATTATATATAATTAAGAAATGTTTAAAAAAATAATTATTGTATTATTTATTTAATAAAATTAATTAATGCTTGAATTAAAAAGTAAATTTCAGTTTAAATCCAAGTGGTAAAAGTATAAAATTAAATTTCAGTTTAAAACTA
>CANRCN010000053.1 GCA_947629135.1 uncultured Bacilli bacterium
ATTATTCCAAGTAAAGAATACAAGTGGAAATGCATGATATTGATGAATAATAATACTTCTAAATATCCAAAAGAAATTAATAGTAGTAACTTTAGTAATTTTATTTAAAGGTATACTATCTTCTGTTCTTTTAAATGGTATATAATGTTCTCTATAAACTTCATTTTTAGTTAAACATAGCATAGTTTTAGCAACACATTTATATAACCAATTTAAGAATAAGTAAACAATAAATAAAATAATTAAGAAAATAATTTCATCTTTAAGTCTTCTAAAGAATCCATAGTTTAAACTAGATATATTTCCACTAAAGTTTGAAATTGTTACAACTACAAACCAAAGTCCTAAAATACCTAAATAAATCTTATCTAAAACCGAAACAAACAAAACTCTTGATGTTACAATCGGTTTTTGGAAAATTTCTTTCTTTTCTTCTTTCTTTTCTTTTTCCTTTTCTTTACTTTTAATTTCTTCAGATTTTTCCTTTTTCATATACCTAACCTCCTTAGTCAATTATTCTACTTTAAGTTGCCAATATTTGTCAAGTAAAATACGAAAAAACTTGGATAATCCAAGTTAATTATTTTTCAACATTTTGATATTCTTCAATTGTTTTATAATCTTTAAATTTAACATTTTCTTTTTTAGCTTGTTTTTCTACAAAATCATTATATTCATCACTTGTAACATCTTTGTTATCTATTTGATATTTATCTTCGTTCATACTAGCTAATACTGTATCAGTTCTTTTATTCTTATCAAATGACATTCTATATATTTGACTATTATCAGCTCCATTATTACCCGTCATTGTTCCATCTGTTTTTAAATCTAACATTCCACGATAAGATTCAGTAAAACCATATACTTTATCATCTTCAATATTTAAAACTAAATAATTCTCATCAATATCACTGCTAAATCCAACTACCATTTCATCTTTAGAATCATTATCTAAATCAACAATAGCATAACGAACTTTAATATTATTAGTATAATTTAATTCTTTTAAATAATCATTAATATTAACTTCTTTATTTTCTTCATTAATATAAGGCTTATCACAATCAACTACATCTAAATAAATATCCAAATCTTTCTCTTTAAAGCAACCTGTAACACTAAAAAGAATAATAATTAATATTAAAAACTTTTTCATTAGAACTTCTTTCCTTAAATCAGATGCTATCATATATTCTTTTTATTTACAAGTATAACCTTCTGTTTCTTGAATTTCTTTCTTAAGTTCATCGTAAGTTGCCTTTAAATCAGATTCAGTCAATCCCATAGCTGCTCCAACTTCTTTCATACTTCCAGATAAAATAACTGTTAAATTATCTGAACCCTTTTCATACTTAAGATCCATTCCATCTTTTTTATAATCATCCATCATTGCATCAAAAGAATCTATTACTGCATCCATTTGACTAGAACTAACTGGAACAACTAATTTAGCTTTAAAATTAGCAAGTTTTTTACTCTTAAAACCAAACTCATATGTAACATTCATTCCAGATTCCTCACCTGTACAAATTAATTTTTTATTTCCACCTAAAACAAATATAAAAACAAAAACTATTACAACTACTGCTACAATTCCTCCTATTGCTATAAAAATATTTTTATTCTTATTACCTGGATTTTTATTTACTGAATTTACATTTAAATCTTGTTGATTAGAATTAGTAACACCAACCCCATTCATATTTCCTAAATTATTAGAACTATTAACACTATTTACATTATTCATATTATTTACACTATCCATATTATTAAAATTATTATTTGTATTATTATTATTTTCATTTACTAAAGCACCACAACGTTCACAAAACTTTGAACCTTCATTTAAAGGTGCTCCACATTTACTACAAAACATATTATTCTCCTTTTCATAAGCTTATTTTATTTTTTTTACTATAATATACTACACTTGAATAAGTACCATCTTTATTTATTCTTCGATTGTTTATATACCCATCTTTAATAAATCCAGATTTTTCTAAAACTCTGATAGATCTTATGTTATTTTCATTGCAAGAACACTCTACCAAATAGTAATTTCTATAGTTTAAAAGATAATAACTAACAGCTTTTAAAGCTTCTGTTGCATATCCATTTCCCCAATAATTATAAAGAATTGCATATCCAACGTTACAATAATTTGGTTTTCTAATAACATTATTAACGACTATATTTCCTACTACTTCATGTGTCTCTTTAACTTCAATTACCCATTTTTCTGTCAAAGAAGTTTTAGATTTTCTTATCCAATCTTTAATCAAATTAATTTTTTCTTCTTTAGTTAAATCTTCATAGCTAACTAATTTATACTCGGTTAATCTTTTATCTGTCAAAATTTCAAGTAAAGTATTTATATCTTTTTCTTCATATCTTCTTAATATTAATCTTTCAGTTTCTAAAGTTCTACTTAACATAACTACCTCTTATTTTAAACTATTCAGCCAATTTTTTATTTCATCATCTTTTGCAGAACTTGGGAATCTTTTTCCTTCTTGCCAATTACCACCTTTAGCAAATCCAGCTAAATTATTAGCACTTTCCCCTATATCAGACGAAGCTGATGTTGCAAAAGGAATAACTTTTTTATCCTGAAAATCAAATACAGATACAAAACTAGAAACAGGAAAAGCAGCTTCTCCCCACCATATTGGATAACCTAAAAATACAACATCATAATTTGAAAAATTTTTTATTTCAGTCTTCTTTAATTCTATTTTTCTTAAAGATTCATCATTATGCTCTTTAGATACTCTAGAATCTTCTTTCGTATAATCCAAATCTTCTTCTGTATAACTAGAAACAGGTTCTATTTCAAATAAATCTCCATCTAATATATCAGCTATTTCTCTAGCAGTTCTTCTTGTATTATTAGTTGCCGAATAATAAATAACTAATGCATTTCCCATATCTATTTTCTTTTCTTCCTTAGGAACATTAAATTTCTTTGTATTCACAATAACTATTGCTCCAACAATAGAAATTGATATAATAATACCACAGACTATCATTATTACTTTACTTTTCATTTTCTCACCTCACTTTCACCAAAGTAAACTCCTATTTTATAAAACTCTTCTACAAATATTTCAATAAAATCATCAAGTCCTGCAACTATGTATGGTGTTCCATCAATATAAGTTCTTATATTACCATCTTCTAAAAAATCATTTACTCTTTTATCAATTGTTGTGTTACTTAACCAAGATTGTTGATATTCTTTAACAAGCTTTCTAACAAAAGCTCTAAAAATAATTAAATAACTTTCTCTTAAATATTCTAAATAGAGATTTAACGAGAATTCACTTTTATTTACTACATATAAATATCTTGTTTTATCAATATTTGAAACTAAATCTACTGTTTCTTCTTGAGTTAAATATACTCTCATTTCTCTTAATAGTCCTTTTAAATTAGCTTTCATGTATAAAGATTCCATTTTAGCTCTTCCTATTACTTTTTCTAAAAAATAAACTAAATTAACTTGATCTTCATAAGTAACACTTGAAGTCATTCCTTTTCCAAAATATCTTCTTGTTAAAAATTCAGTATATCCTTCATCTAATCCTAATCCAACATCATCTTGACTAAACCCAGAATAGGCAACAGTTCCTCCATACCAACTACTAGCCATATGAAATAACTCATGATAAATCGTATCTTGACAATCTTCATATAATAATATCTCATTAGTATCAATAAAATACTCTCCACGTGTTTGTTCTGCAATAATTCTATCTCTAATTTTCCTTATACTTAATGTTTTAATATTATTATAAAAATAATCTAAATCTAAACTTATAAAATTTCTTTCTAATACCCTTGTAAAATGTGATAATAATTCTCCAAATCTTCTTCTTTCAAGTTCTGATACATCAACATAACAATCACTTATAACTTTAGGAGGTAGTTTAACTTTTACAATCTCTTCTCTTGGATATTTTTTATTTAATTTATAATCTATTACTTTTCTTTTGGTAAGTTCTCCTACTTGAACTAATCCTTGATTAGTTACTAATAATAAATTAGATAACATATTACTCCCTTATATAATTCTTATTAAGTATTTTTTCTATTAGTTCCCATTCTTCATCAGTTTCAACATCATTTAAAGTTTCACTTTCTGGCACTATAAATTTAGCATATATATTTAACTTACCATCAGAATAAGTATTATCTGTATAAACTAAATAACTTTTATTATTTGATTCCATTTTAAAATTTGCAAGGATTTCATATTCTTTTTCTATTCCATCTTTAGTTATCATTGTAAAAGTATTCTGCATATAAACACCTACCTTATAATACATTATATCATGAAAAAAGATAGATTGCATTAATCTATCTTAAATTTATAAATTATTTTTTTATTCAGCTATCCATAAACAATATAATGTTTCAGTTAATTCAATGTCTTCAGGGGTAAAAGAATTTTCAAGTATTTGAGCTGTTTCACCAAAATAACATGCTCTTTCAAGACCAGAATTAAACTCTGATGCTGATACATAATTTGTTTCAAAAGGTTTAAAATCAACTTTAATACATTTTTTTAAGACAAGACCAGAAGCATCTGCAATTGCTCTAGCTGCATCTTCTGCATCTTTATAAGCAAGAGCTAATATTTCTCTACGAGATTTTTTCTCATCTTTTAAGCCAAAGTTAACTCGACATATAGGAGGATTTGGTAATTTAGAAATTTCCTCCATCAACTTTGACATTTTTTTAACATCATAGTCAAACTTTAACTTTGCTTGCTGATTAAATGAATATCCATCACGAGTATAAGTTTGAGTTGCATTATTATATTTATTTTCTTCTCTTATAACAAAATTTCTTGTTTTCAAATCATCCTTAGAAAAACCATTTGGTATAAGAATATCTTCAATAAAAGATAATACATTTCTACTACCTAAATTTAATACTAAATCATAACTAGAACCTTTTTCATTAAATGTAATTGATATTTCCACTTCATCAGGCTTAAAAAAATTTGATCCCTTTCCTTCAACAATTATTTCCATAATTATAACTCCTTTCTTTGTATATTATATTATAACATAAAAAAGATAGATTGCATTATTCTATCTTAATCTTAGTTATTTTTTACTTCCTCTATTTTTACATTCCGATTATGTTTTATTTCTTCCCATTTAGTTTGTTTCTTTAATATACATAGTATATTAATTGGTATCCAAGTAAAAATAAATATCATGAACATAAATACTCCTTTATATAAAGCTTTAAAGCTTTTATGCTTATATTTAACTGCAAAAATATTTATTGTTATATCTAATAAATAACATCCTAAATAAAAAATCCACCCTATTGCTAAAATAAAACATATTGTAGATATAAATTGATTACTTATTATTCTATAAAACCAAATAAGAATAAAATCTATTAAACTTAATATTTGCATACTTGGTCCTAAATATAACATTCCATTATCTAAAGATGCTAAGTTATGATTCTTAAAAAAATTCTTAAATAGCTTTAGAGAATAAAGTCTTTGACACTCTAAAACACCAGCTGACCATCTTTTTCTCTGCTTCCAAGCAGTTTTAAAATTATTTGGATATTCATCATAAGTAATAGCATTTTCCATAAAAGCTATTTTTTCATTTTCTAATGCACATTGACCTGAAAACTCCATATCTTCAGTTAAAGATAAAGTTTTAAAACCACGACTATTAATCAAAGATTTTTTTATCATTAAACCTGTTCCATTAAGTGATGAAGAACCTTTTAAATTTACCCTTGAATGATTAAAAAAAACATTTTGAATTAAATAAAAAATAGCATAACTACCACTTATCCAATTATCACTTGGATTTTTAGCATCTCTAAATCCCTGTCCTACTTTATATCCCATCTCTAAATAATTATTTGCATGAATTAAAAAATTTTTATCAACAACATTATCAGCATCAAAAATTAAATATGCATCAATCTTTTTATTTTTTAACTTTTGAAATGCATATTGCAAAACTTCTCCTTTTGTTCTTGTTTTAATATTACACTCTATTATTCCTGCTCCATGTTTAATCGCTTCCTTAGAAGTATTATCAGAACAATTATTTGGTATAACATAAACTTGATATTTATCTTTCGGATAATCAAGATTATTTAAACTATCTATTAAATTACCTATAACTTTTTCTTCATTTCTAGCTGGAATTAAAATAGCAAAATAATTCTTTTTATTACTATAAATTTCTTTATTTTTATTTTTTTTAATTACTCCTAAAATACCTAAACTAGCAAAATATAAACCATATATAAGTATTATATTAAATAATATATAATGTATAATTAACAATATCATAATTACTCCTTTAGCCCTATTAATTTTATCACATAACTAGCTTAAATAATAAAAAATATTATTAAATTGACAATTTTTTACAAAAAATACTTAATTACAAAACTAGTTCCATCCTTTCTACTTTCAACTTTAATTTCTCCATTATCTTCATTTATTATTGTCTTAGCAAGAGATAAACCAATTCCTGTACTATCATTTTTACTATTTTCCCCCTTATAAAATCTTTCAAAAATATGTTTTAAATCTTTATTTGATATTCCTTCTCCAAAATCCTTTATAGTAATACTTTTATATATTTTATTTTCATCTACTTTAATTTCTATCTTATTGTTATCATAAGAATGTTCAATCGAATTTTTTAAAATATTAGTAATAGCTTCCACTTGCCACATTAAATCACATTTTATTTTACTATCTATGTTTCCTTTAACTTCAATTTTAATATTTCTTAAATCACATAAAGTAGATACATTTCTAATAGATTTATCAAGCAATTCTTTAATAGTTGTTTCTTGTTTAAAAAAATGAATTGCATTTACATCGAATCTTGACAGCTTTAAAATAGCTTGAACTAAAAAATTAATATTACTGGCTTCTAATTTTATATCTCTTATAAAATCTTCTCTTATTTCCTTTTCCATATCAGGATCATCTATTAAATTATCTAAAATAATCAAAATACTAGTAAGAGGTGTTTTTAATTGATGTGATATATCTTCTAAAGACTTTTTTAAATTCACTTTATCTTCCTTAGAATTTAAAGCCATTTCCTTTAACTTAATTGTTGTTTTATATAACTCCATTTTTAAAATAGATAATTCATCTTCACTTAAAGAATCTAATTCTAGTTCATAATTACCTTTATTTATATTATTTAAAGTATTAGTAATTTCTTTAATATCTTGCTCCTTTTTTCTATTATATTTAATAAATATACTTAATAATAAACTAAAACTTATTAATAAAAATAAAATATTTAAACTTATAAATATATAGTTAATCTTTTTATTTTCATTAAGAATATCTGTCTTTTCTATATCTATTCCATATCTTTTTAATATATCTTTGTTATCACTATCTTTACTATTTAATATTTCAATTATATCATTACTATCTACATTATATTTAGTTGTAATTAAATTAACTATAGTATCTAACTTTTTATTAAAATTCTTTTTATAAGTATTATATTCATATATATTTAAAACTACAAAAATACTTGATAAAATTAAAACTAAAATTAAAGTTTTACTTAAATACTTATGTAAATTAATTTTATTCTTCATCAATCATATACCCCATTCCCTTAATTGTCTTAATAATATCCGTTCCTAGTTTTTCCCTTATTCGATTAAAATAAACAGTTACAGTATGAGAATCAACAAAATTTCCAGTCCACTCCCATATTTTATCTAAAATAGTATTCCTATTAACAACTTTATTTAAATTAAGAAATAGTAAATTAACTAATTTTAACTCTAAAGGTGTAAGTTCAATTACTATATTGTTCTTTTTAATTATTAATTTATCTAAATCATAAGTTATATCTTTAACTTTAATGATACTTGTTTTTTTATTACGAAGTAAGATTCTTTTAATTCTAGCTAGTAACTCTTTAGTTGAAAAAGGTTTAGTAATATAATCTTCTGCTCCAAGATCAAGACAATTAACTATCATATCTTCTCTATCATCAGCTGTTAGAAAGATAGTTGGAATTTTTAAATCTTTAATTATATCTTTATATAAACTAACTCCATCTCCATCATTTAAAGTAATATCTAAAATAATCAAATCTATTTCTTTAGTAGTTTTTAAATATTCTTTAGTATCCTTTATAGTAGTTTTAGAAACTAATTTATAATTATTTTTTTCTAAACTATAAGTTAATCCTTTTATAATACTTTCATTATCTTCAATTAATAATATCATATTTATTTCCTTTCTTAATTTATTATATCATACAAAAAGGGCTACAGCCCTAAGTTTAAATGTTTTCATTTCTAATTGTTTCAATCGTGTTTTGTTTATTTATTTTATTAATTGAATACTTCATGATTAAAGATATTAGAAGAAAGACAACTAAAGTTGCAATTAAAATAGCAAGATATGGTGGAGTGAAAAATATTTCTTCTTCTCGTCTTAAAGAGAAATAAATTAAATATGATAGAATTGTTCCGATAGGTATTCCAAATAATAAAGATTTAATTCCCATGAATAAACTTTCTAATCTAATCATATGGTTAAATTCTAATCTCGTCATACCTATTGATTTAAGCATAGCAAATTCACCTCTTCTAAGACTCATATTAGTTGTAATTGTATTAAAGATATTAGTTATTCCAATTAAAGAGATAACTATTATAAAACCATATAAGAATATTCCAACTAAAGTAAATAAATTTTGCATCATTTTAACATCTTCTTCTATATTACTAAGACTATATTTAATATCAACATCATTTAACACGTCTTCAATATCATCTTGAAGTCTTTTTGTATTACTTGATTTAAAACATATTTGAATGCTATTTCTTTTGGTAAGTTCATCAAAGACTTTATCACTTACAATTAAAAGATTATTATTACTATTTTTTAAACCAAATGGTTTTTTATCAGTTATATAGCCTATTTCAAGAGTTGATGTGTCTTCTTTTCGCCCTGAACTTCCACTTATTTTATCTCCTAATTTATAATTAAATTCTTGCATATATTTATATTCATATTCTTCTATCATTTTATCTTTCAATCTTGATTCTTGACTATAATCCATTAAAATGGCTTTATCACTTATATCATCTAGTCTAAGTCCTAATTCTTTTATATATTTTTGATATTGATAATCACCCAAAGCAACTAAATTTATATAAGCATCTTTATTTTTCTCTATATTTAAATCATAAAATTTTACATATTCTTTATTATATTTAGCATTTTGAATTCTAAAAGAGTCAGTACTTAAAACTATGTAATCATCAATATTATCAAGAGTAGTTGCAGGAAGTAGTTCTTTATACCCGTCCCCTTCAAAATCATAAGAATAAAGCATTAGAGTATAATCTGATATTTTAAGTTCATCAGATACTGTAGACATAGCCATACTCATGAAACTTGATAAAGCTATGAATGTTGCAACCGAAACTATAATTGAAATTACAGTCGTTCGATATTTCTTTTTATTTCTTTTCAAGTTTTTATAAGAAATTTCTCCGCCCACTCCAAATATCTTTTTTATAATCTTTGGAGATTTGACATTCTTAGCTTTAATCTTAATAGATGCACTATTTCTAATTGAATCAATTGGTGATATTTTAGATGCTCTTTTTGCACTTCTAAAAGCTGATGCATAAATAGTTATCATTCCAAGAATTATAGATATTATTAAGGCAATAATTGAAAATGAGAAATTTAATTTTAAATCTATCATATTTTTTAAATAATAATTACTAATCATGATCAAGATAAAAGTTGCTATATGACCAGCAAGAATTCCCAAAGGTATTCCAATTAATCCCAAGATAGATGCTTCATAAAAAACATTTTTCTTAATTTGCTTCTTAGTTGCTCCAATACTTCTTAACATTCCATATTGTTTTATCTTTTCAGTAAT
>CANRCN010000054.1 GCA_947629135.1 uncultured Bacilli bacterium
CCATAATATGTATATTTTCCTGTTGTATCTAACGTTATTGTACATGTTCTTACTCTTCCATTTACTTGCATTTTACAGCTTTTGGTTGTTCCTTTTAGATATACCATATCTACATCATTTGCTGTTTCAAATGTTAATACTATATTCTTACTTGACCATTTACTTCCATCTAATTTATAAGTTTCATTACTTCCTTCTAGCTTTCCTCTAACACTTAAAGTATAGTCTATTTCTCCATTACATATATCATTGTTAGTTGTATATTCTCCACAACTTAAACAGGCATAATATTCTGTTGAATCAACACTATTTTTATAAGCTCCTACTATACTTTTATCTACATTACAAGGTTTTCCATTTTTATCTTTTAACTCATCTTGCATATAATTATTCTCTTGAAGATATTTTAAAGTTATATTTTTTTGTTCTCCAAAGATAGCTGGTGCTTCTTTCTTATTATAATAAAAATAGTCAGCACCTGCCATTTTTAATGCTTCTTCCAAACTATTATAATAAGCTTCATCAATTCCATGATTTACTTCTATATAAGATACTACAGCTAACCCCATTACAATAGCTAATATTACTATAACACCAAGTAATTCTACTAACGTAAAAGCTTTTTTTCCTTTTCTTCTTTTCCTCATTATCATACCTCTTTTATCCTACTAATTTTATATCTATATTATATATTTTTTTTTGTTGTTTTGCAAGAACAAAATCAATTTTAGAATAAATACAAAAATCACTCGGAAGCTTCACATTTTCCTTTTTCTACTTCTTAGGATACTTTATATCCTCCATAGACCAAGATTCGATAGTTACCACTGTTTTTATTTTATTTGATTTATAATTATTCTAAATTAACTTTAATTCTCTACCTAAGTTTGAATTAGATATAAGTTATAAATTATTCCATTTTGTACCCTCATTTTCTTAACAAATTATTATGTATTTTATTTTTAGATCGGCAAGACTTTTTTATATGAAATTTTGAAACACACTTTTCTTATATATAAAAAAATAAAAGTTTACTATAAACTCCTATTTTATACTTTTCGATAAGTTTTAGATACTTCCTCTATAACATTATCTAAATTTTCTAATAAATTATTTCTACTATTATAAAAATTATCTTTTTCTCTTTTCTTACATTCTTCCAATAAATAATCTATATCACTTAAAGAACTTGCAATTGTCTGTTTAATATTTAAAGTATACAATTCCTGTTCAAGTGTTCCATCTTCTTTTCTTACTAATAATACTATTTCTTTAAGTCTTAAAGCAATTTTAGCTGTTTCTTCTTTAGTCAATTTTATACTTTCCATTTTTTGAATTAATCTTTCAATTTCTTTAAATATTATACTTGAAAAATTATTATTAGTATGAAATTCATCTTTTTCTTCAAACATAGTTACATTTGGAAACTTATGTCTTAAATATATTTTTATCTCATGACCCTTATTTTTTATAATTCTATGTAACCATACAACAAAAAATAAAGAATACTTAACCAAATTAAATATTAAGTTAATTCCAAATAAAGGTGTTAATAATAATAATCTAATAACACTTAACATAATAAGTATAATAAGTGCAAATAATATAATAAATAGTTTACCTTCTTTTTCTTCATTATCTAATTTTAATTTAGTAACAATTGTTTGCTTTATACTAGAACTTAAATCAAGAATTTTTAATATAACTTTTTCTAATTTATTAGATTCTAGTATTTTATCAATTAACTTAGGTTTCTTTTCACTTTTTAGTATTCCTTTTATTTCTTTTAACTCTTCATTTTCTTTCATAAAAATACTACCCCTTCGATAGGATAGTATTATACATTATTTTTTTTATTAAGTCAATTAAACTTCTCGCATATATTCAATTAATCTTATGAAAACCTTAATACTTCGTTTATCTAAACCTTTTCTTTTTAATTTTTTAATTTCTATTCTTTTTTTACTAATTGATGTTTCTTTATCATAAAGAATAGTTGCAATTTTATCTTTTAATTTAGTTGGTACTTTTAAATCTGATAGGATACTATCAATATCATTATCTAGAAGCATTAAAGCATCTATTTCAATATCTGTACCTTGACAATTAATCATAAGTTGAGTTGATGTATCAAAATCTTTAACTTCAATAACAAAGTCTGTATCCATAATATATGAAACAAATGGTATTTCTTTATCATTTGAATAAACTTTTACATTAGATGCCTGTTTTGTATTTCTAAATCTGATTTTATAGTTTCTCTTATCAAAGAATACTTTAGCATTTCCTTCAACACTATGAATAATTAAAGTATAATTATTAGCTAAATAATTGTATTCTATACCAGTAATTGAATACATTCCTTCTTTATATTTGTTAGTTAATCCATCATCCTCATATAAATTATAAGAATTACTACTACCAGGGAAAACATGAATTTCTAATTCTTTAGGTGCATCTGTTGACATTAAATCATTGATACCAGAAGTTGGAATAATAGAACCTGCTTTTACAAATACAGGATAATCTTCTATATTATAAAATGAAACATATTTCTTATTACCAATAAATTTCTTACCTGTTTTAAAATCATACCAAACTCCTTCAGGAATAAAGAATTTCTGAATAGTTCGATTAATTAAAGGATCGCTTTTTTTAACAATGGGAGAAATTAACATCTCTGATCCAAAAAAATATTGGTTAATATATACAGGATCATCATATACAAAAGGATACTCATAATAGAATGGTCTAATTAATGGAATTCCTTCTTTATGATAATGATATAATTCTGTATATATATATGGAATTAATTGATTACGAAGTCTTAAATAGTAACTTACAATATTATTAGTAACAACATCCCAACGCCATGGTTCTCTTTTATAATAAGTACCATATTCTGTATTAAATCTAAGAATAGGGGAGAATACTCCAAATTGAACACTTCTTATATAAAGTTCATCATCTTCAATACCACCTACTGAACCACCTACATCATGGCTCCATAATGAAATTCCAATATTAGAAGCTGTTATATTAAATAGTGGTAAAAATTTCAATACATCAAAGCTTATTGTATTATGTCCTGAATAAAGAATTGGATATCTATGAGGTGCATAATTAGCATTACGACCTAAAACTAAGCTTCTTTTGCCATCTCTTTCCATATCTTTTTTCATATAGTCATTTAAGATAAATAAAGTATTTCTGTTTTCTAAAACATCATAATCATTCCAATATAAATCAATTCCTAACTTTTCTAAAGGATGCAAAAATATTTTAAAATATAAATCCATAAATCTTGCATCAAAAGGATTAAAATCAATATAACCACCTTTATTTAATTGAATATATTCTCTAGCCATTGGAAAATACTCTTCATGAGGAAATATTCCATCTTTAGGATTAATTTTAACTCCTACTTTAACATTCATTTGATGAAGTATTTCTATTAGCTTCTCTGGTTCTCTAATTAAACTTTTATTAAATGTAAAGCCAGAACTAGTAGAATGTTTAGTATCTTTAATACTCCAATCTTTATCAAATAAGAAAACTGAAATAGGTATACTATTAACTCTAAATTTATTAAGTAGAGTAACAATATGTTCATCAAGATAAGGCATATCACGACTCCACCAATTACCAAGAGCATATCTTGGTAAAAAGGCAGGATATCCAGTTAAATCATAATAATCTTTCAATATTTCACTAAAATCTGTACCATATGCAAAGAAATAAATATCTTTTGACCCTTCTTCTCTTTTATAGATATTAGAATTTTGATCTAATAAAACACTATCAGAATCATCTATAACAACAAACATATCAGGACTTATTAATCCTTTACTCAAAGTAGGCATTTTAGCTACATTATCAAGTGATACGGTTGACCCTCCATAGTTTTTAACTTCTTTTTGGGTATAAAACCATTCTTTATTACTGAAAATAATTGTTGCTGATAAACTTTTTTCAGAAAATTTAGCTTCTTTTGAATATTTAAAAACAAAGTATTTAGTTTGAATATAAACGAATTCCATATCTTCTTTAATATTAAATTCTGGAATTTCAAATTTACGATTAATAACTAAAGCTGATGGTAAATCTATAAACTTACCAGTTTCACTATATTCAAGACGAAGTAATCTTTCTGTTAAAATAGTTATCCTAAATTTTTGCCCTTGAATAACACATTTTGGATTTGCTTTTCCATTATCAATATCTATTTTAAATTGTGGTCCTAAATCATACATAAAGTACCTCCTTTTATTCTTATTTATTTAAATTTCTTATATAATATTCATCATAAGTTAAACCACTTTCTTTAACTTTTTCTGCTAATTCTTCTCCAACATATCTATAATGCCATGACTCATATCTTATTCCTGTAATATCAACTGTATCTTTATCATAACGGAAAATAAATCCATATTTATAAGCATTTTCTCTTAACCATTTACTTTCAGGAGTTCCTTCAAAAGTTTCACTACTCTCAGCTTTAATATCTGCTGCTAGTCCAGTTTGATGTTCTGAAAATCCAGGATGAGCAACATAATTTTCAGCATAGTTTTTACCATAAGTATTTAAATATAAATCATACGTATCTTGTTGAGTTTGATAATTTCTATAACCAGATCTTATAAATATTTTTTTACCAATTTCTGCTTGGCAAGCATCTGACATTTTTTTAAAAGCTTCAAGCATTGTTTTATTAGCCTGTTGATTATCATCAACTGCATATTCTTCTGGAACACTTACTAAATTATCAGGAATGAAACTTGAATCTAATTCGTTATATTTATTAACTAACATATCAATGCTAAACTTGTTTACTTTATTTGTATCTGTATAAAAATCCTTATCTAAACCAATATTAACATAGGTAACTATTAATTCTTTATCAATTGTATGCTCTTTACTATAAGCAACATATCTATCATAATTAGCAAGAATAGAGTAATCATATTGTAAATAACTTGAAACATCTTTATCGTAATCTTTATCTACAAATTCGGCAATTGAAGAATCAGTTGCACTTTTTAATATATTTTCAATATCATCTGTTGTATATCCTTTTTTAATTAAAAGATTTATATCTTTAGTATAATACTTTAAATTATAATAATTTATTTTTTTATAAACATTATAGTTATCTCTATTAAAATCACTACTTCCTAAAACAGTATCTAAAGACTTAGAATATTTATTTTCTAATATGTCTTTTTTTAATCCATTTTTAAGAATTGTTGTAATACTAGTATCATTATAACCTAATTCTTTTAACTGATGCTTATTATAAAGTTTAATTGGATTAATTACTTCAAATAGTATAATTACTAAGATAATACTTAATACTACAATCGCTTTTTTATTTAATTTTCGTTTCTTCATATAATCACCCTATTATTAAGTATAACATATTTTTCCTATTAGTTAAATCATTTTTAGAAAAAACTTGAATTTAAGAGAAAAAAATGATAAACTAAGCCAGGTGATTGAAATGATTTGGCCAAATAATAAAAGATATTATACCTTAGATTGTTTTTATAAAGAAAAATTTAATTCAAAAGTTGCTAAAGTTAGCTTAAATGGTAATTTTACTTGTCCTAATCGTGATGGAAGTAAAGGTGTTGGAGGATGCATTTATTGTTCTAATCTAAAAAGTGGAGATTATGCAGGGAATGTAAACAGTGATATTATTACACAGTTTAATGATATAAAAAAAGTTATGTTACATAAATGGAAAGATGCTAAATTCATTGCTTATTTTCAAGCTGGTACTAACACTTATGCTAGTATTGAAAGACTAAAAGAATTATTTGAACCAGTCTTAGCTTTAGAAAATGTAATTGGTTTAAGTATAGCAACTAGACCAGATGCTATTACGGATGAATGTCTTGAATATTTAAGTGATTTAAATAAAAGAACTTATTTAACTGTTGAATTAGGTTTACAAACTATTCATGATAAAACTTCTAAATTAATTAATCGATGTCATAGTTTAGAAGAATTTGAAACGATGGTTTTAAAACTTCGAGAAAGAAATATAAATGTCGTTGTACATATTATAAATGGACTTCCATATGAAACTAAAAATATGATGCTTGAAACTATTCGCTATCTAAATAAATTTGATATTCAAGGAATTAAAATACATATGTTACATATTTTAAAGCAGACTAAATTAGCTGATATTTATCAAAAAGAACATTTTCATGTTTTAACTAAAGATGAATATATTGATATAGTAGTATCACAATTAGAATTATTAAGATCAAGTATTGTTATCAATAGAATAACTGGTGATCCAAATCCTGATGATTTAATTGAACCTACTTGGTTAATTAAAAAATTTGTTGTTTTAAATGATATAGATAAAGAGTTAAAAAAACGAAATACTTATCAAGGAAAATTAGTTGAGAAATAAAAAATTATCCCCAATAATTGGGGATAATTTATTCTATTTTTTCTCCACATTCTGGACAAAACTTAATTGTTTTAGTTAACTTATTTCCACAGTTTGGACAAAAATTAGGTCTTTTTTTATTTTCTTTTTCCTTTGTTTTTATTTCTTTTGATTCCGTTTTTTTAACTTCTTTTTGTGTTTCTAAATTATTTTTAAATGAATATAAGAACACACCACCTAAATTACCAACTAATATTGTGAAGATTGTAAACATTGCTGAATTCTCTGGAACTATTACCTTAAACATATTATAAAAAGCCATAGCATTCAAAACTGTTATTCCTATTATTAATAAGCCATCATATTTAGTATCTAAAATTAAAGGAGCTACACTTAAACCAAATAAAACCCAAGTAAGTGCTGGAATTCTCTTTGATTCTTCTGGATAAACTTCAAAACCAAGTTTACCAATTATATAATCTCTTCCATATGGAATAAATGCTATCCAAGCATTTGGTATTCCATTTTTTTTAGCAGCCTTCATTATTCCTAAACTAGAAAATATATAAAGTGCTAATAGACCTATTAAAACAACTATCAAGAAAACTATTCCAATAACAAATATATTGCTTGGTATTTCTTTTAAATAATCAGTTATATTAAAATGAAAATTAAACATAGTAATCACCTATTAAAGCGAAAATGGCAAATATCACCATCTTGCATTATATAATCCTTTCCCTCTATTCTTAATTTACCAGCTTCTTTTACTTTTAATTCATTTCCACATTTTATTAAATCATCATAACTCATAACTTCTGCTTTAATGAATCCTTTTTCAAAATCAGTATGAATGATGCCAGCACATTCTTTAGCATTCATACCGTCTTTAAATGTCCAAGCTCTTACTTCATCACTTCCAACAGTAAAGTAAGTTTTTAAACCTAATATTTCATATGTTGCATTAATTAATGCATCTAGTCCACTTGTTTCTACACCTAACATTTCTAACATTTCTTGCTTATCTTCTATTGATAGCTCAGATAATTCACTTTCAACCTTAGCACATATTTTTATTACCTTAGCATTCTCTAAATATTCTTTTAAGCTTGTAACATAAGTATTATCTGGTTTAGATAATTCATCTTCTTTAATATTTGCTAAATAAATAATTGGTTTCATGGTTAAGAATTGAAATGATTTTATTTTTAGCTTTTCTTCATCTGTAAATTCTATTTCCCTTAATGGAATTGATTTTTCTAAAGCTTCCTTAGCCTTTGTTAAAGCCGATACTTCAATTAAAGAATCAGCATCTTTGGTTGTCATAGCTTTTTTATAAACTTTATCAAGTCTATTAGTAACTATTTCTAAATCGCTTATTGCTAGTTCTAAATCTATTATTTCTACATCTCTAACTGGATCACAATCTCCCTCAACATGAATAATATTAGCATCATCAAAGCATCTTACTACTTCAACTATTGCATCAACTTCTCTAATGTGAGATAAGAATTTATTTCCTAAACCTTCTCCAGTTGATGCTCCTTTAACTAAGCCAGCGATATCAGTAAACTCATAGCTTGCTAAGATTAATCGTTCAGGCATGTACATATCATTTAAAACATTCATCCTTTCATCTGGAACATTTACCACTCCAACATTTGGATCGATTGTTGCAAAAGGATAATTTGCTGCTAAAATATTTTGTTTTGTAATTGCATTAAACAAGGTTGACTTGCCTACATTAGGAAGTCCTACAATTCCTGCTTTTAAACTCATAAATACCTCCTCCTATATGGTTGGATATACTCCTGGCCCTATAGGTAGTCCTATTATATACCAACCAATCAAAATTAGCAACCAAGTAACTGAAATTATTAAACAATATGGCATAATCATTTTTATAGCTCCAAATACTCCAATTGGTTTTTCTTTATCTGTATTATATATATTTAAAAATGCTATAAATATAACAAAGAATGTTGATAGGGGAGTTATACCATTCGTCATCGAATCAGCTGCTCTTAATACAAATTGTAAAAACTGAGGAGCAATGTTAAATTGCATTAGAGGTGGTACAATAACAGGAGCTAAAATTACCCATTTAGCTTGAGGTGTTGTTAAGAACAAATTAGCAACAGCCATCAAAAGAATTGCAATAACCAAAAGAGGAATACCTCCAAATGAGATACTATCAATAACATTAGCTACGATTCCTGTTAAAATAGTTCCAATATTTGTTTTTCTAAATATAAATATAAACTGTGAAGCAAAGAATATTAAAATTAAAATTCCTCCTAAATTTTTCAAGGATTCATGACAACCTTCATATACATCACGATCACTTTTATATGTTTTTGATCCAATTCCATAGGCAAGACCCGTTACAATAAATAGGAGAGACATCATATATGTAAAACCATCTTGGAAATAAGAATTTTCTCCAAATATTTGTCTTAAATATGTATCTTCATTCATATCTAAAAGCATTCCTGATAAAGGCAAATTAGGAATGACTGAATATATAAATAAAAATAACATAATAATTGATGCTATAAGAGCATATTTAAAACCTCTTTTTTCTTTATATTCAGTATTTAATCTTTCTTGCTCACGAGATTCCTCATCTAAATTTTCAATTACTTCGATTTCACCAGTTACTTCTGGTATTTCACGTTTTTCTTTAACTTTACCACTTTTAGGAACAATTAGTTTTTCAACAATAATAGTTCCAACGATTGATAAAATTATTGTTGATGCTATCATTATAAATAAGTTTGAAAGAAGGCTAACATGAAAGTTGGCATCAACTAGTCTTGCAGCACTCGTTGTATATGGAATTAATGATACTTCAGCAGAACCTGTAAATATTGTCGTTCCCGTTCCAAAAGCTACTCCACAGAAAGCTGCAATCACTCCAGTCAATGGATTTCTGCCTTTGGTTTCATAAATACTTGCTGCTAAAGGAATTAAAATAACATAACCTATATCATTAATAATTGTTGAAATAATTCCAATAAAAATAAATAAAAAAGTTATAACTTTATTATTTATTTTTGAAAATACATGCTTAGATAAAAAATCCATCAATCCAGATGACATCATAACTGCTATTCCAATTGAAGTCATTATTAACATACTTAAAGGTGCAAAACTTATGAAATTCGTAGCCGCACTACTAATTATATTTTTTAAGCCATCATAGTTTAAAAGATTTTGAACCGAAACTGTATTTTGAACAATTGAAAGATCAGTTGAGTTAATTGTACTATATGTAGTTTGAAAATTCATACTACTCAAAATTCCACTTACAACAACTGTTAAAACTGTTAAAATTATATAAACTGTTACAGGATGTAAACGTGGCTTTTTTAATCTTAATTTTTTCTTTTTATTCATTTTTATCACCATCTAAAGATATTATTTTCTTTATTTTTTTATTAAATTCAACCC
>CANRCN010000055.1 GCA_947629135.1 uncultured Bacilli bacterium
GAACTTCTTAAAAATTGTGAAGTTTATAAACAAATTGCTTTATCTCAACTATCAAAGGAGGAGTTAGAAAATGCCTAAACCTAGAAAAATTGAAAAAGCTAAGAACTTTAAAGCTTCTATAAAAAGACTATTTAAAGAATTAAATCCATTTAAAGTTTTAATTATTCTTGGTTTAATTTTAGCAGCCTTAGGATCAGTTCTTTCTATTATGGCCCCTTCAAAACTATCAGATTTAGTTAATAAAATATCTGAAGGATTAGTTGTTAATACTAAGAATTTAGAAAAAGTTACCAAGAATGTACAAGAAAGTTTAAGTGAAGATAAATTAAAAGAAACTATACCACTTATTTTAAATATAGATTTAAATGAAAATAAAGTTTTGGAAGTAATGACATCTAGCGATGTGACAAGTGAAGAAAAACAAAAATTTCAAGGATTTTTAACTTCCCTTAATCCAGCTAATCAAGAAGAGGTATTTGCAAACTTAAAAGAACTACCTTTAAATATTTTAAAAATAATCATGCCAGATTCTACTTATAAAGGGGTAGATATTACAACTTCTGATAAAAAGGAATTACTTAAATTAGATAAAGATAATTTAAAAAATATAAATATTCCTGATAGTATTGCTAAAGTAATCTTTACAGAATTTAAGATAGATAATCAAGTAATTTCAGAACTTGATCAAAGTAAATTTATAAAAATTATTAGTACTTTAGATAAAGATAGTTCATCATCTGAGTTATATTCTAAGATAGATACTATGCCAAACAGTATTAGAAAAGTAGTTGAGCCAGTATTTGATATTGAAGGAATTAAAAAAATTGTTATTTTCTTAGTTGCTTTATATTTGATTTCAGCATTATTTAATTATATTGAATCTATTTCAATGACAGTTGTTGCAAATAAATTTGCCAAAAGTCTTAGAAGTAGGATTTCTACTAAAATAAATAAATTACCTCTTAAATACTTTGATAAAAATCAAACAGGTGATATTCTTTCAAGAGTTACCAATGATGTTGATACAATTGCTCAAAGTATGAATCAATCATTTTCAACTTTGGTAAGTGCTATAACTTTATTTATTGGAACTATTATTATGATGTTTGTAACTAACTTTACTATGGCTATAACAGCAATCTTAGCAAGTTTAATTGGATTTATATTTATGTTTAAAATACTTGGTAAATCTCAAAAGTACTTTGTTCTAAGACAAAAGTATTTAGGTGATATAAATGCTCATATTGAAGAAATATATTCAGGACTTAATGTTGTTAAAGTTTATAATGGAAAGAGAGAAGCAAATATTGAATTTGAAACTTTAAATGAGCAAGTTTATGATGCTAATAGGAAAAGTCAATTCTTATCAGGTTTAATGATGCCAATGATGAATTTTATTGGTAACTTTGGTTATGTTGCTGTTTGTATAGTAGGAGCATTATTAACAATGAATGGAACTATTACTTTTGGAGTAATTATAGCTTTCATGACTTATGTAAGATTATTCACATCTCCCTTATCCCAAATAGGACAAGCAATGACATTCCTTCAAACAACAGCAGCAGCTAGTGAAAGAGTATTTGAATTTGTTGATGCCGAGGAAATGCCAAGTGAAGAAAAATTAACTAAAATTTTAGATAAAAGTAAAGTTAAAGGAAATATAGAATTTTCTAATGTAGAATTTACTTATGATGGTAATAAAACTCCAACAATAAAAAATTTCAGTGCTAAGGCAAAAGCTGGAGAAAAAATTGCTATTGTAGGACCAACTGGAGCTGGTAAAACAACAATGGTTAATTTACTTATGAAGTTCTATGATATTAATAAAGGTGATATTAAGATAGATGGAGTATCAACTAAAGAATTAACAAGAGAAAATATTCATAGTTTATTTACAATGGTTCTTCAAGATACTTGGTTATTTGACGGAACAGTTAAAGAAAATATTATTTATAATCGAGAAGGAATATCTTTAGAAAAAGTTAAAGAAGTTTGTGAAATTATAGGACTAGATCATTTTATTAGAACTTTACCTCATGGATATGATTCTAAAATAAGTGAAAGTGAAAATGTTTCAGCTGGACAACGTCAATTGCTAACTATTGCTCGTGGTATGCTTGAAGATTCACCATTCTTAATTCTAGATGAAGCAACTAGTAATGTAGATACAAGAACTGAGGAATTAGTTCAAAGTGCTATGGATAAATTAACAGAAGGTAGAACTTCATTTATCATTGCTCATAGATTATCTACAATTAAAAATGCAGATTTAATCTTAGTTATGAAAGATGGTAATATTGTTGAACAAGGAACACATGATGAGTTAATGAATAAAAAAGGCTTTTATGCAGATTTATATAATTCTCAATTTGAACTTTAAAATAAAAACAGATTAGAAATATTAGTTTCTAATCTGTTTAATTTTATTAATTTTTTTTAATTTAATCATTTAAAAGGGGTATTCATTCTTAAATTTTTATAGTATAATTAATTTGATGCTTATGAAAAAAATATATTTAATATTGATGCTAATTTTAATAACAGGATGTGGGGTTAAGGATGAACCACTTAAAGATAACCCAAAAGAAGAAGTTAAAGAAGAAATTAAAGAAGAAACAGAACCTATTTATCAAGATGAAAATCCTTTAAAGATAGCTCTTTATAAAGGAGGAAATAATTATTATAAAAAAATTGATGAATTTATATCACCTTTAGAGTCTTATAAAGACATTGCAACTTTTTCAATTGTTTTATCAAATGAAAATGAAGTAAATGGTAGTATTAAAGAATTATATAATAAAGTTAAAGATAGTTATGATGATTTTTCAAAATATAAAATAGGTTATAATATAAACTTTACAGTTAAAGATGGAACTACTTATAATGAAACAATTTTAAAACCTCTTGATTTGTTTGATTATTCTTTTCACAAATACTTATATATTTGGTTATATGATGATATTAATACAACTGGATGGCATTCTCATATAGAAAAGAATGAATATACGGATACAACTGTTATGTCAAGTATAAAGTTGATGTCAACTGAAAGTAGTAGAGATGTTGTCGATGGTTTTAAAATTACAGCATTTACATATGATACAGAAGATGACTTTAATGAAGATGGAAATTATCGAGGTATAAGTAGTCATACTTTAACAATTAAATATGGAGGTTAAGTGTGAAAGAAATATCTGATGAGATAATTAAAGGATTAGTTGATTTTTGTGGTAAATTATTAGTTGCTGTATTAATACTTATAATTGGTTTTAAAATTATTAATTTTTTGATGAAAAAATTAAAGAAAGGCAAAATATTTAATAAATTAGAGAAGAGTAGTCAAACTTTTGTTTTTAGTATTTTAAGTATTTCTTTAAAAATTATGGTTTTAATAGTTGCTATTACAGAGCTTGGAATACCTATGACTTCAATTGTAACTCTTATTGGATCAGCAGGACTTGCATTAGGACTTGCTCTTCAAGGGGGGTTATCAAATATTGCAGGTGGAGTTACAATTATGCTTTTCAAACCATTTAAAGTAGGAGATTATATTGATACTCATGCTGATGCAGGAACTGTTAAGGATATAAATATTTTTAGTACTATTTTACAAACTTATGATAATAAACTAGTTGTAATTCCAAATGGAACTTTAGCTAATACTATTATTGTTAACCAAACAGCTTCTAAAACTAGACTTTTGGATGTAACTGTTACAGTTAGTTATAAAAGTGATATAGATAAAGTAAAAGAAATATTGAATAAAATAATTCAAAAATCAAAATATCGTTTAGATAAACATGAAACATTAGTTGCTTTAAAAGAACATGGTGAAAGTTCATTAATATTTACAGCAAGAATGTGGGTTAATAGTGAGAATTATTGGCCTGCTATGTATGAAATGCTTGAAGTAATAAAAAAAGAATTCGATAAAGAAGGAATTGAAATACCATATCCTCAACTTGATGTTCATTTAGAAAAGTAATAGTCAAAAGTCACACCTTTCTAAGAATAGAATAAATTAGAATAGGAGTGATTTTTTTGGATTATAAATATTATTATAATAAATTACCAAATGGTAAAGATGATTATGGATTTAAAGGGGTTACCAAGGATGGATATGGACTTAAATGTACAAAGTTTAAGTTAAGATATCCACCTCAATCGCAAGATACACAACCTGGGATGGAATATTTAATGAAACCAAGACCAATCTTTGATAATAAAGATTATAAAGGATGTTGTAAATTAAAAGATAAAGTAGCAATCATAACTGGAGGAGATTCTGGAATTGGAAGAGCAGTTGCTGTTTCCTTTGTTAAAGAAGGATGTAAAGTTGCAATTGTTTATTTAAATGAAGATAAAGATGCTATGGAAACTAAAAACTATTTAGAAAATTTAGGTGGTGAATGTATTTTAATTAGAGGTGATTTGAAAAGACCAGAGTTTTCTTTAAAAATAGTTGAAGATACTTTAAAAACTTTTGGTAAAATAGATATTTTAGTTAACAATGCTGGTGTTCAATATCAACAAAAGAGTTTACTTGATATAAGTGATAAACAATTTGATTATACAATGAAAACAAATATTTATTCAATGTTTTATTTAACTAAAGCAGCTTTAAGATATATGAAACCAGGAGCTTCTATTATTAATGTTACATCAGTTACAACCTTTTATGGTGAACCAGAGTTAATTGATTATGTAACATCAAAAGGTGCTATTGTTGGATTTACAAGAGCTTTAGCAACTAATCTTGCTGATAAAAATATTAGAGTAAATGCTGTTGCACCTGGTTATTTTTGGACTGCCCTTCAACCAGCTTGCTGGGAGGCTGAAAAAATTCCTACGTTAGGTGCTGATGCTCCAATGAAAAGAGCTGGAGAAGTTTATGAAATTGCACCATTATTTGTCTATTTAGCATCATCTGATTCATCTTATGTAACTGGTCAAGTTATGCACATCAATGGAGGTTTATATAAAGGGTAAAAGAAAAACTAGTAAACAATTGCTTACTAGTTTATTTTTATCTGTTGTAGAATTCAACTATCAATGATTCATTTATATCAGCAGGTAATTCACTACGTTCTGGAAGTCTTACAAATTTAGCACTATTAGTATTCTTATCATAGTCAATGTATTCAACACGTGAAGTTACATTTTCAAGAGCTTCTTTAACACATTTTAAATCTTTAGAATTTTCTTTAAGTGCAATTGTAGAACCAACTTTTACACGGAATGATGGAATATCAACTTTTTTACCATCAACTGTAATATGACCATGGTTAACAAGTTGTCTTGCACCACGTCTAGTATTAGCAAATCCCATACGATATACAAGATTATCTAGTCTTGATTCAAGAAGTTTTAAGAAGTTCTCACCATTGATACCTTGCATTTTAGATGACTCAACAAAAGTTTTATGGAATTGTCTTTCATTAAGTCCATACATGAACTTAACTTTTTGTTTTTCTTTTAATTGTTCACCATATTCAGACAACTTTCCTTGTCTTTTAGCACCATGCATACCAGGTTTGTAAGGTCTTCTTGCAATATCTTTTCCATTCTCAAGAAGAGAAAATCCAACTCTACGACTTTGTTTACGACTTGGTCCTGTGTATCTTGACATATTTTCCTCCTTCAATATTTTTTCATAAACATTGATATTTATACAATTCTTAGGGAATTCTTTTTAATACTTTCACTAGATAACCAGAGCTACTTGTAAACTTAAAGAACACATTAAAAATTAATATAAATTGGGCTATCAATTGAATATGCAACAATATTATATGTGAGATTAACCTAAAAGTCAACAAAAATTTTTAAAAACTATTGGAATTTCGATATTAATATGTTAAAATATAAGGCAATTTGGGGGATTGAATATGAATAATAGGTTAAATTTTGAAATAAAAGATTATCAATTAAACTTTGGTTTTAATACAAGAAATGATAATATAAATGGCTTAATTCTATTTTTTAGAGATGAATTTGGAGCTGAAAAAATGATTAGAATTGCAAGTGATACAGATGAAGAAAAATTTATTTTAAATGCTTTTAATAGAACTAGTTTAATTGATGCTACATGGCTAGGTTTAAAATTAAAACTTGTTATTGTTGATTTTAAAGTAATAGCTTTAATAAATCCAATTACAAATGATATTTGTTTATTGAAAAGGGGACTAAGTTTAAATTCTAAAGAACTAGTTAATTATAAGAAATTAGAACATTTGAAAAATAAATATGGTTATGATGAATTTGCTATAATTGAAATGATTAATCAAAAATTAACTGGAAAAGGAAAATGTTTAAGAAAAGAACTTGTTTAAAAAGATAAAATGTGATACTATCTAGATAGGAAGATGATAATATGGTAGATTTTACAAATTGTAGAGAAGAAATTAATACATATAAAGGCAGTGAAAAAAAGAAAGCTTTAATATATGAAAATCATAAGTATTTAGTTAAGTTTCCAGATCCCATTAGAGAAAAAAATAAAGATATCTCTTATATTAATAATGCTTATTCTGAATATATTGGAAGTCATATTTTTGAAATGATGGGGTTAAAAACTCAAAAGACTCTTTTAGGTAAATATAAGTATGATGATAAAGAAAAGATTGTTTGTGCTTGTCTTGATTTTACTGATGATGATAATTTTTTATTAGAGTTTGAAAATTTAATTTTAAGTATTAATGTTGATAAAAAAATTGATACAGAATTAAGTGATATAATGGGAATATTAGAAAGTAGTCATAAATTAATAGATTATGATGCTACTAAAAAATTTTTCTTTGATATGTTTATTGTTGATGCTTTAATAGGAAATACCAATAGACATAATGGAAATTGGGGATTTTTAGTAAATAAAAAAACAAAGGAAATGACTCTTGCTCCAATATTTGACTGTGGTTCATGTCTTAATCCTTTATTAGAAGATAAAGATATTATGATGTTTAAGGATAGTGATATTGAAAATTTAGCAGTTAATAATTATTCATGTTTTAAAGAGAATGGTAAAAAAATTAACTATCTTTCTTATCTAAAAGAAATGAAAAATGAAGATTGTAATAAGGCTTTACTTAGATTATTTAAAAAAATTAAGATAGATGAAATTTTAGATTTTATCGATAAGATAGAGTTAAGTGATATTAGAAAGACTTTTTATAAAACTATTTTAGAGTATCGTTATAATATTTTAAAAGAAATATATGAAAAGTTAGGAGGCTGAAATGAAAAAAATATTAACAGGATTACAACCTAGTGGAAATTTAACATTAGGAAATTATATAGGTGCTATTAGACAAATGGTAAGATTACAAGAAGAGTATGAATCAATTATCTTTGTTGCAGATTTACATGCAATTACAGTAGCTCAAAATCCAAGTGAACTTAGAAAAAATATTAGAAGTTTAATAGCAATTTACTTAGCATCAGGAATTGATCCTAAGAAAAATACCATCTTTATTCAGTCTGAAAATATATATCATGCTAATATGTCTTGGTTACTTGAATGCTTAACTCCTTATGGAGAATTAGGTAGAATGACTCAATTTAAAGATAAAAGTTCTAAACATCAAAATTTTGGAGCAGGACTTCTTACTTATCCAGTTTTAATGGCAAGTGATATTCTTTTATATGATGCTGATTATGTGCCAACTGGAATTGATCAAAAACAACACGTTGAACTTGCAAGAAATATAGCAGAGAGAGTTAATAAAAAATATGGCGAAATTTTCAAAATACCAGAACCATTAATTCCAGAAACAGGTGCTAAAATATGTGATTTAGTAAACCCAACTAAAAAAATGAGTAAATCTGATGAAAATCCTAAAGGAGTAATCTATTTATTAGATTCGGATGATGTAATTAGAAAGAAAATCATGGGAGCAACTACAGACTCTGAAACTGTGATTAAATATGATATAGAAAATAAACCTGGAATTAGTAACTTAATAAATATTTATAATTCTTTAACAGGAATTAGCATAAAAGAAATTGAAGAAAAATATAAAGATTCCAATTATGGAACTTTTAAAAAGGATGTTGCTGATTTAGTTATAGAAACCTTAAAGCCTATTAAGGAGAAATATCAAGAATTAATTAATAGCAAAGAAATTGATAAAATCCTTGATGAAGGAGCTTTAAAAACAAGTGAAATAGCTAAAAAGAAATACCTATTATTAAAAGATAAAATGGGATTAGGAAGATAATTATAAAGTTGGTTCTTCTATCTCAGATACATCAAAGTTAATATTTTTATAATTATTAACTATAATATAAACAATTATGGCTGAAGCAATTAAAGCAAGCCATGAAGCTAGAATTTGTAAATTTGAGTTAGGATCATCATAAGAATTACTTACTTTTTGTCTTTCATAAGCATCATAGACAAAGTAAATACCTAAGATTACGACAACGATTCTATTAATTAAAGAAATATTAAGTGCATCTTTATTTGAAAAAAGACCACTTTTATTTTCTCTTATAAGTTTTTCATTGTAAGCAATAATTACTGATACTATTAAAGTTAAAATAAATAAAATAATACCAATTATTTGACCATTAACAAGTTGAATTTGTTTTTCATTTTGATTATTCATATTTTTTTGATTATTCATATTTAATTATATAAGAAAAAATCTCAAATAATACTTGAGATTTTTAAGCTTCTTTTTCTTCACTTTTTTTCTTTTTTAAAACTGTATATAGTATTAGAACTAATATCATGACTACAGTAGTAATACCAGATAACATAAGACTAAAGTTGATAGGTTTATCTATAAGCATATTCATAAGTGAAATTTCTTTTATTTCTTTTAGAATTATGTTACCACCAAATTTTAAAGCAAGTGTTGTAATTAAAGCGAATATTGATGAAACTAGAATTGTAACAGCAACACTTTTTATCCACTTAGCTTCTTTAAATTTAAGTCCTAATATTCCTAAAATTGAAATAAACATGGCAATTATAAGATAAGTTATTAAATTATTTCCAAAAACAAACCTTATAATATTTAATTTTTCAGTTGTTTCTTTATCAATACTATTTTCTAAAACACTAGTATCGGGAAGTAAATCTTGATATTTATTAACTTGTTCTTCAACTGTAGTTAAAAACTTTTCCTTTTCTTCTGGTTTAAACTTATAAAGACCACTTTGATCAATATCATCAATTACAGAACCTACTAGATTTCCTATATCGCTGGTAGAAATAATTTTTTGATTTTCACCAGTTATAGTAAAATCAACTATATTACCAGCAATACCACCAACTAATCCTTTAACTTCTTTAGAATCAATTATTTTAACAACTACTTCTTCATCTATTCCAAAATCTTTAGCTTGTTCATAAAGTGGTTCAAACATTTCGTTTATAGCATTTTCAATTTCAGGACTTTCATCAACCAATTTTTCAACATCTAAATTAGTAATAGTATCTTTAATAGTATCTTTACTTAAAGTAGTTTTAATTGGAATTAACATTAGTAATCCTGAGACTGAAAAATAAAGTATTGTTGTTAAAATAAAAACTCCTAAACCTTTTAAAAACTTCATTTCCTCACTCCTTTGTTTACATTATATCATGGATTATTAAAATGTCAAATTTAAAAAAATATATTTAAAAGTGGATATCTATGTTATTTTTTAAAAAAAAGCATATTATATAAAGTTAATATATAATTTTTTTAGAAAAAATGCAAAAAAATAGTTGACAATAAAGTTTAACTATTGAATAGAATTCATGTTCGTGAAATTG
>CANRCN010000056.1 GCA_947629135.1 uncultured Bacilli bacterium
GTTATTTTAAATCTTCCATTTCGCATTCGATTAGAAACAACATCTTTTAAGACATCCGTTATCATATAAGCAGTTGAATCACTTATAACTTGTTTAGTTTCAACATTAGCATTTATTTCTTCACCAGTTGACCTTAATATTATTTTAGAAACCAAATAAGGTTCTGTATAATAACCACCATTTGAGAATATTTGATAAGCTCCAGCCATTTGCATTGGAGTTGTGCTATCAAAAGAACCAATTGCATGAGCTTCATGTAAAGTACCATTTTGAATTTCAGGTGTAATTCCTACACTTGTTACTAGTTCAATTATTTTTTTCTTATCAACTTGTTGGAAAGCTTTTAAAGCTGGAACATTTCTTGAATTAGATAAAGCTCTTCTTAAAGTGATTAATCCTTCATAGTTATTATCAAAGTTTGTAATAGCAGGACCATTTGTATAAGTATAAGGACTATCATCAAATAGAGTATAAGTTGACCAATTATTATATTCCATACCTGGAGCATAATCAAATAATGGTTTAGCTGTTGAACCTATTTGACGTTTAGTGTCGGTTGCGAAGTTCCAAGCATCGATTGTTTCATTACCTGTACGATAAGATAACATAGCTTCAACTTTACCAGTTTCAGAATCAATTACAACTGAACCAGCTTGAACCCATTCATCTATCCAATCGTAACTTTTACCATTAGCAATATTATTCATAGCATCTTGTTTTTTTCTATTCATGTTAGTATATACAAGCATTGATGTAGTTCTTGGATTAAGTCCATATTTATCTTGAATTTCTTCACATAGAGTATCAATATAACCTTGATATTCATTTTGAGTACTCTTAGTAACATTTAGAAGGGAAGAGACAGGAATACTTCCTGCTAATTCTGCTTCTTCTTTAGTTATATAACCATGTCTAACCATTAAATTTAAAACAGTTTGTCTTCTCTTAGTAGCATTTTTAGGATTTTTAATAGGATTATAGGTTTCAGGAGCTTGATACATTCCTGCAAGAAGAGAAGCTTCAGCAATATTTAAATCCTTGGCTGATTTATTAAAGTAATATTTACTAGCAGCTTCAACTCCCCAAGCTCCACCTAATAAATGGTTATTAGCATAGAACTCAATGATTTGTTCTTTAGTATAATCTTTTTCAAGTTTGAAAACAGCAAGATAAATATCACTAAATTTACGAATGATTCCTTCAATTCCTGTACTTACAGTATCTGTTAAATTATTTTTTACAACCTGCATTGTTAAAGTAGAACCACCACCTGCATCTTCATGTCCTAATAATTGTTGAAAAGCAGCTTTAGAGAATCTGGCAAGGTCAACTCCATTATGTTGGAAGAATCTAGAATCTTCAGTTGCAATAAGTGAATCTATATATATTTCAGGTAATTCATCATAACTAATATTTTCTCTAATTTGACTTCCAAGTTTAGCAAATTCTCTACCTTCACTATCATAAAGAATTGTTGATTGTTTTTCTTTTAATAATTCTGGTTTATATTTTGGATCAGCTTCGGTTACAATATAAATTGCAAAAGCTCCAACTGCTAAAACTCCAAGAATTGCAAAGACTAAGAATATAATTAAGAAAACTCTTAAAGCCATTCTTTTTCTTTTACTTTTTTTACTAGCTCTCATAAGACCAGTAAATCCAAAAATTATAAGAAGTCCTATAGCTGTAATTATAGCTATAAAAGAATCAAATATTAAATAGAAAATACCACTTATTAATAAAGTTGAAACCAATGAAATAATTAAGCCAGTTTTTAATTTAATATTTCCTTCTCGCATTTTAACTCTGGATTTAACTTCACCACTAGATTTTTTTGGTATCCCATTTTTTGGTTTTTGTTTAAGATTTCCATTTCTAGAATTTTTACTATTATTCATGATAACCTCCATATCTTATCAACGATTTCTAAGTAATCAACTCTTTTTATATATTTTTCTTTTATTAAATATCCATGACTTTCAAAGTAACTAATAGGAATTGTACTTTTTTTCATTTTATCAATGTAATCAAGAAAATCTTTAGTAGATAGTAAATAGGTTTTATTTAAAGTTGTGAATCTAACTATCAAAAAACTAATTCCATTTTGACTTTCAATATGTCTTAAATGAGTAATTTGATGTTCATGAATATTTGATAATGGAAAATAACTTTTATTTTTTGTTTCTTTAGCTTCATAATCAATATAATTTCCTTTATAAATCCCATTATAGTCAGTAGTAGATGGTTCACTATAATAAGCTTCTTTAATAACTCTTAAGCCTTTACTATTATAATCAGCTTTTACAACTTTAATAGGAGTAGGTTTTTTATAAATATAAGCTATGTTATTCTCAATATAATATTGATTAGTAACATTTAAATCAGATTCTAAAGTCATTCCCCGATTTTTATAGGTAATATATTTATTATCAATCCCCTTTTTAATGCCATTTGGATAATTCATTTTATCACCTACACTAAAGTATACTATATTTTTTAATTTTTTTCTACTAAATTCAAATAATTTTTAAGATTTTTTTTGCCTTGACTTTTAATATTACTTATGATATAATACATGGAAGTTTTGAGGGGGTGGCATTATGAAAAAAATCTATAGCTTTTTCAAACGATATTCTAAGGAAGAAATAGATATGGTTATAGATGAACTAGATGAAAAAGAAAAAAAATTATTAATACATATATATGGAAATGATTTAGAAAATCCAGATAAAAATATAGAATTAACTAATGATGAGAAAATACAATTTGAAAATTTAATAGTTAAAATGAGAGAACAGATAAAAGTAGTTCATAAAATGAAAAAAGTTAAAACAATTTATCAGATTTTTAGTATGTATGAAGAATCAGAAATTGATTATGTTTTAGAAGGTTTAACTTTAAATGAAAGTGATATTTTATTTTTAAGATTTGGTTCTGATTTAAGACATCCTAATGTAACTAATTGGGATAATTGTTATATAAGAGAATTAAATGCTATTTATAAAAAAATGGAAAAAATATTAAAAGCAAGAAGACAACAATATTTAAAGAATAAACAAGAAATTGTAGTTTTAGATAGTTCTAGCTTTTTAGATCATAGTCTAACATTTAATTATAATAATGCTAATCCTATGTTATTAAAAGAGTTAGATAATGTTTTAAATCATTTAAAAAATCCAAAATATGAAAACTTATTAACTATGTTTTCTTTAAAAGAATTAGTAGTTTATTTATTAGTTCAAAATATTAATAATGATAATTATACTTTATATGATATAGCTAATTTATTAGAAACGACTCCTAAAGAATTAGTTAATATTACATCTGGTATGTTAAGACTTTATATATATAATAAAGCTAATTTATTTGATATAGGAGGAGAAGATGAGAAAATTTCGAACAATTTATGAAGTATTTATAGAATATCCTGAAGAAGAAGTTGATTATGTTATATCAAATTTAACCGATAATTGGAAAAATTTATTATATTTAAGATATGATAAAGACTTAAATAATCCTAATCCTAGTAATTTTAAACGAGAATATAATAGTATGTTTTATCAACAATTATTAAAACAAATGGAAAAAGAATTAGAAGCTCAAACTAAAACCCAAACAATTTATCAAAGATTTAAAAATCACCCTAAAGAAGAAGTTGATCGAGTTTTAAGTTTATTAACTATTAAAGATCATGAAGTATTATACTTAAGATATGGCTCAGATTTAGAAAATCCTGATACAAGACTATTTAAAAAAAGATATAAACGAGAATTTAGAATTTTAGTTTTAAAAATTAAATTATTATTAGAAAATAAATTAGAAACTAGAAAAAAATATCATGAAGAAGAAAAAAATGAAAATTATAGTTATCCAACAATTCCAATTTTAGGTGTTGAAAATTTAAAAATTAATCCTAATTTATTAAATTCTATTCAAGTAAATGTGTTTGAATTAAAGAAAGAAAAGTACAGATCTTTAGTTGAAAAGTATTCTTTAAAGAAAGTTTTAATTGGTTTATTATTAATAAGATTAAATAATAAGTATGATTATGGTTTAAAAGACATATTAGAAATTTTTAACATTAGTATTGAAGAGTTAAAAGAAATAAATGAAGAAATAGTACCTTTATTAATTAGTATAGAAACAAAAGTTCTAAAAAAGTAGGTGGATTATGGGAATAAAAAATATTTATGAATTATTAAATGAATACACTAAAGAAGAAATAGATATAGTTTTAGAAACCTTAGATTCTTCTGCTAAACGTTTATTGTATTTAAGATATGGATCTGATTTAGAACATCCTGATACTAGTCACTGGAATCCAAAATATCAAACAAAATTCTATAGAATATTACTTCCTAAAATTCGTGAATTATTAAAATTTCAAAGAGAGAAGGAAGTTAAAAGTATTTTAGAAAATCAAGATATTACTATTTATCAAGTATTAAATGGATATCCTAAAGAGGAAATAGATGATGCTATAGAAAAATTAAATATTAGAGAAAAACAATTACTTTATGCAAGATTTGGATATGATTTAAATAATCCTGATGTAAGTCGTTGGGATGCAAAATATAATCAAGAACTTATTTCTGAATTAATTCCTAGATTAAGATTTATACTTGAAGAAAATAGAAAATTAAAAAAAGAAAAAAGTGTTACTAAAAAAGAATTAAAAGTTAATTTGATTGATTTTAAAGGGATTAAACTTAATCTTTATAAATTTGATTTAAAATTAATAGAAATAATAAATAATATTTTAGAAAGTGAAGAATATACTAGTTTATTAAATCAATATCAAACTTATGAAATAGTAATAGCATTATTACTTAAAAGATTATATGATACATATGATTATGATTTAAAAGATATATTAGAAATATTTAATATTAGTATTGAAGAATTAAAAAGAATAAATAAAGAAATAGTTCCTTTATTGGTTAAAGAGAGTAAGATGATATAATGAATAGTTTTGAAACAATATACTTATTATTATCGAAGTATTCTAAAGATGAAATAAATTATGCTATATCAAAACTAAAACCTGAAGATAAAGAATTATTATATAGAAAGTATGGTCGTAATTTAAATCAACTTAATAATATTAAATTTAATCGAAAAGATAGATTAAGATTTTATAGAGTTATAGCTTTAATTAAAGAAATAATAGAAAGACAAAGATTAGGTGTTAATTATTCTAATGGAAGGACAATTATAAGTATTTATAAAAAGTTTGAAAAGTATCCTAAGGAAGATGTAAATTATATTATTAATTTATTACCAGATTGTGATAAATATATATTATATTTAAGATATGGATCTGATTTAGAAAATCCTGATACAAGTCTTTGGAATATGAAATATCGTAATAGACTTGATTGTGTTTTTGATAAAATAAAAAGATTATTGCAAAATAAAGCCTTAGGTAAAGAAATTATTATTAGACAAAATGGAATATTAACAATTTATCAAATATTTAGAGAATATAAAAGAGAAGAAGTAGATAGTGTTCTTGAAGAATTAAATGAAAGAGAAAAGTATTTATTATATTTAAGATATGGATCTGATTTAGAAAATCCTGATACAAGTCATTGGAGTGAAGAATATCATGATGAATTTTATAATAAATTAATTTACAAAATTAGAGCTAGGTTAGAAAAAAATCATTTAGATAATGAAGTAGTAGAAAAACCAATTATAATTAATTCAAGAGTAGAGAATTTGGTTTTAGAAATTAAAAATACTTTAATGAATAAAGAATATAATATTTTATTTGATAATTTTAGTGAAAAGGAAATATTAGTTTATATTTTAATTCAGAGAATAGATGATACTTATAGTATTCAAGATATAGAGAATTATTTTAAAATAGATAGAAGTATGATTATAAAGATGGTTAGTAAAATTTTAAAGAGTACAATACCAGATGATAAAGTTTTAGTTAAGAAATTTAATTAAAACTTTTTTTGTAAAGTAATGTTACTAATTGACGTAAAACTCTTGACAGAAAGATGAAAGTTCCGTAAAATTAAATTAGATGTTATGTTTTATATTTATTATATATAGATTTAAATAATTTTTAAGACATAGTCTTAACCGAAGTATGCGGGGATTGCTAAAATATGGAATAATACTAGAAAGGTAAGGAAAATGGATAATATTTTAATGTACATTTTGCTTGCTTTGATTGGAATAGTAGTAGGAGTTGGTCTTACTGTTTTAATTAATACTATAAGAGGTAATTCTTTAAGTAAAAAAAGAGAAGATATGTTAAATAGTACTAAAAAAGAAGCAGATAAGATAAAAAGAGACTCTATATTAGAAACTAAAGAAGAATTACATAAGTTAAAAATGGATACTGAAAAAGAGTTAAGAGAAAAAAAGGATGAAGTAAAAGAATCAGAAAATAGATTAACTCAAAGAGAAGCTAATATGGATAAGCGGGAAGTAATGTTTCAAAAGAGAGAAGAAGCATTAGATGAGAGAGAAGCTAAGCTTGCAACAAAACAAACTGCTATTTTAGAAGAACAAGCAAAAGTTGATGAAATCAAAAATGAACAAATTAAAGTTTTACAAGATTTGTCTGGTATCTCTCGAGAAGAAGCTAAAAAGCTAGTGATGGATAAAGTCAAAGAAGCAATGGATTTAGAAATTGCTAGTTATATTAAAGAAAGAGAGAATGAAACTAAGTTAGAGTGTGATAAAAAAGCACGAGAAATGTTAGTTTTATCAATGCAAAGATATGCTGCTGATATTTCAGAGGAGCAAACTGTTACAGTAGTTAGTCTTCCTAATGATGAAATGAAAGGAAGAATTATCGGAAGAGAAGGAAGAAATATAAGAACAATTGAAGCTATAACTGGAGTTGATCTTATAATTGATGATACTCCAGAAGCGGTAGTTTTATCTAGTTTTGATCCTTTAAGGAGAGAAATTGCTAGAATTACACTTGAAACTTTAATTAAAGATGGAAGAATTCATCCAACGAGAATTGAAGAGTTGTATGATAAAGTTTCCAAGGATATGAATGAAAAAATAATTGAATATGGTAATAATGCCTTGTTTAGATTAGGAATTACAAAAGTTGATCCTAAATTAGTTGAAATTATTGGAAAATTACAATTTAGAACTAGTTATGGCCAAAATGCATTAGCTCATTCAATTGAAGTAGCTGAATTATCAGGACTTTTAGCAGGTGAACTTGGAGAAAATGTAATGCTTGCTAAAAGAGCTGGATTATTGCATGATATAGGTAAAGCTATCGATCATGAAGTTGAAGGAAGTCATGTTGAAATTGGAGTTGAACTTGCTAAAAAATATCATGAACCTAAAGAAGTTATTAATGCAATTGCTTCCCATCATGGTGATACAGAGGCAACAAGTGTTATTTCAACTATTGTTGCAATATGTGATGCATTATCAGCATCTCGTCCAGGAGCAAGAAATGATTCTTTAGAAAATTACTTGAAGAGATTAGAGCAACTTGAAAAAGTAACAGATGATATTAAAGGAATTGATAAAACATTCGCAGTTCAAGCAGGAAGAGAACTTCGAGTAATTGTTAAACCAGAGGAAGTTGATGATTTAACAAGTTATAAAATTGCAAGAGAAGTTAAAGAAAAAATTGAAAAAGAAATGCAATATCCTGGTACGATTAAAGTAACAGTTATAAGAGAAGTTAGAGCTCAAGAAGAAGCTAGATAACTTCTTTTTTATTATAAAAAAAACAACTTATTCAGTTGCTTTTAAGTTTTCTTGATAACGTTTTTTTCCTTCTTCAATCATTTTCATAGCTTCATCTATACCATGATAATCATAAACTTGAACTTTAATATTTTGTAAAAGTTTATAATTTTCAAAGAAGTTTTTTATTTCAATTAGTGAATGTTTAGGTAATTCATCAAGTGAATTATAAAAATTACATCTTGGGTCGACATTATTAACAGCAATTATTTTAGGATCACCAAATCCATTATCAATTGTATCTAAGTAACCTAAGACTTTAGCTTCAATTACACAGCCAGGAAAACTAGCTTCACTTGTAATTACCAAAATATCAACAGGATCTCCATCAGTTGCTAAAGTATTTTCTATAAATCCATATTCACTTGGATAAGTCATTGAAGAATATTGAACTCGACTTAATCTAATTCTTCCTGTTTTTTTATCAATTTCATATTTGTTTTTAGTACCTAGAGGTATTTCTATGATACTATCGACTATATTATTCATATTTCATCACCATTTTTATTGTAACAAATATTTGTTTTTTTGAAAACATTTTTAAGTGTTTTTTATGTAAATTTGACAATTTATGTAAAATATGATATAATATATGCCGTTTAAGGGGGATAAAATGAGTAAATTAAATGTAATTGATAAGGAAAAAATTAAACATTCAAGATTAAAAAGAGGAGCTTTAGCTATGGCTGTTCTTACTGTATTAAACTTAAGTGGTTGTTCAGACTTGAATAATGTTCAAGCAACAAGTATTGAGGAACAAGTTGATGATACCAGAGTATTTAAGCCAGGAGAACATACGATTGCTATTTCTGTTTTAGGAAATATTTATCAAGGACATTTTCAAGCTCCATATCTTGAAGGATATAGTTGTATCGGAATTGGAAACTGTCGTCTTGATAGTGTAATTTGTCTTTATCAAAATACTGAAGAAGTACTATGTACAACTGATAATTTTAGAGAAGATGGAACACCTATCTTCTCAAGAGCTGGAACACCTTTAGTAAAACATGAAACCGAAGAGGTAGTAGAAGGAGATACAAGAACTTTTCAAGCTGGAGAACATACGATTGCTATTTCTGTTTTAGGAAATATTTATCGAGAAGAGTTTCAAGCTCCATATTATGAAGGATATAGTTGTATCGGAATTGGAGACCGTCGTCTTGATAGTGTAATTTGTCTTTATCAAAATACTGAAGAAGTACTATGTACAACTGATGTTTTTAGAGAAGATAAAACTCCAATCTTTTCAAGCTTTGGAATTCCAACTTCTAAAAAATTAGTTAAATAATAAAAATATCCACTGATTTTCAGTGGATATTTAATTTAAATAAAATAATTTAATTGACTTTTTAAGACTTTAATGATATCATTTACTTATAAATTTTGGGGTTATCCCTAAGGAGGAGTTATGAGAGAGTTTACAGAACAAGAATTAGTTAGAAGGGGTAAAGTAGATGAGATTAGGAAATATTGCAATCCTTATCCTGAAAAGTATGAAGTTAATTATAGTTTAAAAGGAGCAAGTATGCTTCCTGATGAAACCAAAGATGTAAAAGTTGCAGGTAGAATTGTTTTCATGAGAAAAATGGGAAAAATGAGCTTTCTTAAAATAAGAGATTTAGAAGGAGATTTACAATTATCAATTAAAATAGATATGGTTGGAGAAGAGAAATACAGTTTCTTTAAAACTTTAATTGATGTTGGAGATTTTATAGGAGCAGAGGGTGAAATATTTACAACTCAAACTGGAGAAAAGACTTTAAGATGTAGTGATTTTACTTTTTTAGGTAAAGCTTTAAAACCACTTCCTGAAAAATTTCATGGAGTAACTGATCCTGAAATTTGTTATAGAAATCGTTATCTTGATTTAATCATGAATGAAGAAACAAGAAAGAGATTTTTATTAAAGTATGAATTTATAAAAGAAATAAGAAGATATTTAGAAGATAATAATTATATAGAAATAGAAACTCCAGTTTTATCTAATAAAGCAAGTGG
>CANRCN010000057.1 GCA_947629135.1 uncultured Bacilli bacterium
TAAAATTAAGAATAGGAGATAAATAATATGGGAAAATTAATTGTAATATCAGGTCCAAGTGGAGCTGGAAAAGGAACGATTGTTCAAGCACTTTTAGAGCTTTATAAAACTAATAATGCTAAAGTTCATTTATCAATTTCAGCAACCTCACGTCAACCAAGAGAAGGAGAAGTTGATGGAGTTAATTATTATTTTATAAGTGAAGAGGCATTTTTAAAGAAAATTGAAGAAGGAGCTTTCCTTGAATATAATAAATATGGAACAGGAAAATATTATGGAACTTTAAAAGAACATGTCTTTGAATATTTAAATAATGATTATGATGTTATCTTAGAAATTGATATAAACGGATATAAACAAGTAATTAGCAATTATCCAGATGCAATTGGAATCTTTGTTGCTCCACCTAGTTTAGAAGTTTTAGAACAAAGATTAAGAGATAGAGGAACTGAAACTGAAGAAAATATACGAAAAAGACTAGAAACAGCCAAAAGTGAAATGGAAAATAAAGAAATCTATCCTCATATTGTAATAAATGAAGATGGTAAAGTCTTAGAAGCAGCCGTTGAAGTATATAACATTATTAAAGATAAACAAATAATATAATTAGATATCAGTTGATATCTTTTTTTACTTATTTAAAATGTCTAAAAGCGACAAATAAATTAGCATTTCCAATTATTTCTTTTGCATTTCTATTAAATATTTTATATAATTATTAATAAGGAGAGGAGGATTATATGTTTAAAGAAAAATTAGCACTTGTACCAGATTTACCTGGAAGTTATCAAATGAAGGATAAAGATGGAAATATTATCTATGTTGGTAAAGCTAAAAACTTAAAAAAAAGATTAAAAAGTTATTTTACAGGTAGAGTAACAGGAAAAACTAAAAAATTAGTTTCAGAAATTGCAACATTTGAATATATAGTTACTAAAAGTGAACTTGAAAGTTTGATATTAGAAATAACCTTAATTAAAAAATATAATCCTAAATATAATATTTTACTTAAAGATGATAAAAGTTATCCTTATATAGAATTTACAAAAGATAAATATCCTTTACTTAAAGTAGTTAGAAATGTTAAAGTTAAAAAAAATAAAAATAATTTATATGGACCATTTCCAAATGTTGGAAGTGCAAGACGAACTGTTGAAATGTTAAATAGAATTTATCCTTTAAGAAAATGTGAAGTTTTGAAGAAAGATTATTGTCTTTATTATCATATAGGAGAATGTCTTGGTTATTGTAAAAAGGAAGTAGATGAAGAAAAACTTGAAGTTATGCGACGTGAGATAACGGCTTTTTTAAATGGTGATGCTAGTTTTATTTTAAAGAAACTTGAAGCTAATATGAAAGATGCTAGTGATAAAATGAATTTTGAAAAAGCTTTAGAATATAAAAGAATGATTGAAGATATTAAGATTACATTAAAGAATCAAACTATTGTTTTAAATAAAGATATTAATTTAGATTTATTTAACTATTATGAAGAAGAAAATTATTTATCAATCCAAGTTTTCTTTATTAGAAGTGGAACATTATTTGGAAGAAGTAAAAAAATATTAAACTATACAGGTGATTGTGTAGAAGCTTTAATTGAATATATTATTAGATTTTATGAAAGAGAAATATTACCTAAAGAAATATTAGTACCTTCTGAAATTGATACTGATATTTTAAGCAATTATTTAAATATTAAAGTTCGAACTCCTCAAAAAGGGGATATGAAGAAATTGATTGACTTAGCTAAAGAAAATGCTAAGATTGCTTTAGAAGAAGAAATAAAAATTTTAAATCAAAATGAAAAAGTAAGAATTGAAGCTATTCATGAATTAGAAATAATTGTTGGGGGAAAAGTTAATCGAATTGAAGCTTTTGATAATTCTCATTTATTTGGAACTTATTATGTAGGAGGAATGGTTGTTTTTGAGAATTTTTTACCTTTAAAAAATGATTATCGAAAGTTTAAGATAGATGCTTCAGTTAAAGATGATTTGAAAGCAATGCATGAAGTTTTATATAGACGTTACTATAAAGTTTTGATGGGAGAAGCTAAAAAGCCAGATTTAATAATTGTTGATGGTGGTGAAACCCAAGTTCAAGTTGCAAGAGAAATATTAGATGAACTTAAGTTAGATATAAATTTAATTGGTTTAAAGAAAAATGATAAACATAGAACTAGTACGATTATTACAAGAGAATTAAAAGAGATAGAATTAGATAATCATGGACATTTATTTATCTTTTTATCGAAGATTCAAGAAGAAGTTCATAGATTTGCTATTTCTTATCATAGACAAATTAAAAATAAAGGAAGCCTTGCAAGTGTTTTAGAAATGATTCCAGGAATAGGAGAAAAAAGACGTAAGGAACTTTTAAAAAAATTTGCATCTTTAAAGAAAATAAGAGAAGCTTCAATTACTGAATTAAGTGAAATCATCCCATCTGATGTAGCAGTTGAACTTAAGAAATATCTTGAGGAGCAAGAATAGTATGAAAAAATATAAACCAAAAATGTATCAAAAAGATATATTTAGTATTAATTATAATAAGTTGAAAGATAAGGGTTATAAACTATTAATATTTGATTTAGATAATACCCTTGGAAGACCAACTGATGTTATATGTAGTAAAGAGGTATCGGATTTTTTAAAGAAATTAATGAATGATTTTATTGTTATAGTTTCTAGTAATAGTAGAAAAATTCGAGTTAGTAAATTTTTAGAAAATATAAAGTGTGATTATGTTTATTTTAGTTTAAAACCAACTTTAAGATGTATTCGAAAAATTAGAAAAAAATATAAAATAGATTATAAAGATATGGTTATAATAGGTGATCAGATAATGACAGATATTTTAACTGGTAATAGAAGAAATTTATTAACAATTTTAATTGATCCAATAAGTGAAGATTTGAAAATAACATCTTTAAATAGAAAAATAGAAAAAGTAATAAATAAAAAGAATAATTTAATAAGAGGTAAGTATTATGAGGAAATTTAAAAAATGTTTAGGATGTGGAGTAATATTACAAAATGATAATATTTTAAATATAGGTTATACTCCTAACTTAGAAAATGATTATTGCATGCGCTGTTTTAAAGTAAAAAATTATGGAGAAGTTAATAATGTTACAACTTCTCATGAAGATTATTTAAATATTTTAAGAGATGTTTCTAAAACGAAAGATTTAGTTTTATATATAGTTGATATTTTAAATATAAGAGAGAATTTAGATGATATTAAAGAATATTTAAATAATGATATTGTTTTAGTTTTAAATAAAAGAGATATCTTACCTAAAAGTGTTAAAGATGAAAAGATTATTAGTTATTTAATAGAAAGATATAATTTTAAAGATTATATAATAGTTAGTAGTTTAAATAATTATAATATGGATTTATTATATAAAAAAATATTTAAGTATAAAACTTCAAATGATGTTTATTTAGTTGGAGAAACAAATGCTGGAAAGAGTAGTTTAATTAATAAGATAGTTGGTAATTATTCAAAAGGACTTCCAAGTTTAACAACATCAAATGTTCCTGAGACTACTTTAAATAAGATAAGTATTAAAATAAATAATAATTTAAATTTAATAGATACTCCAGGGGTTGTTGATGAAGGTAATATTATTTATCACTTGGATACTAAATATTATAAAATTTTAAATACTAGAAGAGAAATTAAACCTAAAACTTATCAAATATCTAAAAATCAAAGTTTATTAATTGGAGATTTTTTAAGAATAGATTATTTAGAAGGAGATAGAAATAGTTTTACTTTATATATACCTAATGGTATTCCTGTTAAAAAAATTAATTCGAAACATGATAATTTAAAAGAAAATACATATTCTGAATATGATATTAAATTTCATGAAGATTTAGTAATTTATGGCTTGGGATTTATTAAGATAGTATTAAATGGTAAAATTGGAGTTTATTTAGATAAAGATATAAAGACATTTATTAGAAAGAATTTGATATAACTATTGAATGCAAATTGATAACTTACTCATAAAAGTTTAAAAAATTTATATTAGTTATTGATATTTTTTTAAAATTTGATAAAATTAAAGAAAGGAGAAATATTAATATATGGAAGAAGAAATTATTAAAAGTTTTGAAAGTGATTTAAATCAGTCCATTGAAAGTTTAGAAGGAAGACTAAAAAAAATAAGTGCAGGACGTGCTAATCCAGCCATTCTTGATGGAGTTATGGTATCATACTATGGAACTCCAACTCCACTTAAATCATTAGTTACAATATCTGTACCAGAAGCTAGATTATTATTAATCAAACCGTTTGATAAATCAAGTTTGGCAAGTATTGAAAAAGCTATCTTTGAAGCTGATTTAGGTTATACTCCTACTAACGATGGAGAGTGTATTAGAATATCAATTCCACCTTTAACAGAAGATAGGAGAAGAGATCTTGTTAAACAAGCTAAAGCAACTTGTGAAGAGGGAAAAGTAGCTATTCGTAATCAAAGAAGAGATACTATGGAATTACTTAAAGATTCAGAGTTACCAGAAGATAGTTTAAAAAGGGCTGAAGAAAGAGTTCAAACTGTTGTAGAAAAGTATAATAAAAAAATTGATTCTATTTTAGATGATAAAACTAAAGATTTAATGAGTGTATAAAAAAAAGCAACATTAGTTGCTTTTTTTATTTAAGATATCCTTGTAATTTTAATTCATCTTTTAAATCATTAGGAGTTATATAAAGATTTGTTACTCTAGATAGAACTGATGATTCTTTTCCATCTTTAATAAATATTATGATATTAGCATCATCATAAGTAATTAAGTTTTTTAAAGATGTTTGATCATTATCAGATAACTTTTCTGTTGATAAATAGTAAAAAGTAATTTTATTATCTTCTGATACTTTAGTTAAAGTTTTCTTTAATGATTGAGATTCTGTTGAATTATCAGTTAGATATAAAACAAAAGTTTCCTTGTTATCTATTTTAGATTTTAAATCAGATACCTTTAGATTTTTTAAGTTACTACTAGAACAAGCTGTTAGTAATAAAATAGAAAATAATAATATAAATTTTTTCATAAATTCACCTCAAAAACTATAATAACATAGAAAAAAGTTATTGTAAATAAAAAAAATATTTGATATAATTTATTTTAGGATAGGTGAGTTATGAAAAAGATAATAGTTATTATGATAGTTTTCTTTATAAGTTTAAATGTTTATGCAATTGATGCTTGTAGTACAAGTGAACTTTCTAGACTTAATGAACTTGCTAATAATGTTACTTTTAAAAGTAATTATAATATAATTGAAGATGATGAAGTTGAAGAAATAAATGTTATTTATAATATTGAAATAAGTAATTATTCTGATGATTTAAAAATTTCTTATAAAACTACATATGATGATGAAATAATAGAAGTTGATCCTAAGGTAGGATTAGATGCTGATTTTTCTCCAACTGATAATGTTACTTTTTATATTAGAGCTTATACTGACAATATGTGTACAACTAAGCTATTAAAAACAGTTACAGTAAAATTACCTGAGTATAATGAGTACTATTATTATCATAAAGATAAATGTGATAACAATTCAGATTTTAAATATTGTAAAGAATTTATGGATGTAGATATAAGTGATGAAGAAATAGAGAAGTTATTTGATGAATATCTAAAAAAAGATGATATTATTAATGTTCCAGAAGTGGTAAAAAATAATAAAGCTATTATATTTGGATGCATTTATGGAGTTGTAGTTATTGGTATAGTGGCAGTAATATTAATTGTTTTAGAAAAAAATAAAAAGAAAAAGAAAGATGATCTTTAGAGGTAAATATGAAAAAAATAGTAAAAATTATTTTTTATTTATTGATAGTAGTAACTATTAGTATACCTTGTTTTATGGTTATTAATACCAAAGCTGATACTAAAGAAAAGGCTGAAAAAGGAGATTTAAGATGTCCTCTTGAACTAGATGAAAATGTTACTTGTGTTCCTAAATATAGTAGTAATGGTAAAGTTAGTGGTGTTGAGTTAACCTATGAAGATGCAGATATTGTAGTTAAAAAAATAGTTACTAAGAAAAGCACATTAGGACGTTATGATGTTGAATTCCGTGTTAGAGGTAAAGGAAAAGAACAAATAAAAACGATGGCACCTGCTTATATTATGGTTGTTGTTGATATGTCAGCAACAATTAGTGGAAAAATAAGCAACATGAAAAGTGCTGTTAAAACATTTGGAAGAACTTTGATACCTAATAATGATGGTACTTCAAATTTCTATTTAGGATTAATTCAATTTGCTAGCAATGTTAGTGTTAGACAAAAATTTAAAAATACTAATTTTAATAATACTAGTTTCTTAGGATATAATAGTGGAGGACTTGGTAAAAAGTCACATGTTGAAAAAGCTTATAGTAAGGCTAATTCATTATTTAAAGATGTTCCAGCTAATGCTCTTAAGTATTTACTTATTTTTGGAGATGGTAGATATTGGTCTAATGCAGATACTGATACTGGTAAAATAATACCAAATGCTAATACTCTTAAGAAAAATGGTGTAACTATTTATGGAGCAAGATATCATGGATCATGCTATAAGAGTAGTTTAGGTAGACTTAATTCAGCAATTAGACTTGGATGTAAAGCTGGTAAAAGTTATGATGTATGTGATGAAACAGTTATGAAAAAAATTGTTTCAGATAAAAAATATTATTCTCCAAGAAACGACTGGGATAAATTATTCCAAGAGATAGCTACTGAAATTAAAGGTTCAGTTGGAGAAAATGCTCTTTCTTATTATGCTGATTTAAGTGATGAAATAGGAGATGAATTTTATCTTCCTGCTGAAGATGAAGAAAGATATAAACATTTTGATGTTGGAGAGTTAACAACAACCGAAAAGAAATTTGGACCATTTGAAATTGAAATAAATTCTGATGCTGCTGAAGGTTGGCATGAAACTAATGAAAATGTTAGCTTCTCATATTCTCTTGCTGGTGATCCAGAGAAAAAATACACAATTAAAAATAATCCTGAAGTATATTGGGTGCCAACTAGTACTGCTTTAAATTCATGTAGTGATAGTGTAACAGCTGATTCTTCTAGATCTCAAGATAAAGATATATATTCATACTATACTAAAACTTGTACTGAAGGATACTATGAAGGATCAAATTATAGAAATGGTTATACAGCTTCAGTTGTAGTAAATAATTTAAGTAAAGGTACTAAAAGTTTTGGTTTAGTTTCTGGTAGAGGTTTTCCAACTGATATTACTTTAAGTACTAATATGCTTTGTACTTATACATTTAATACTGATAAGTATAAAAAAGATTATCAAGAAATACAAGATAAATTAAAAACTGAAACTGATAGTAAAGAAATAGCAAGTTTGACAGTTAGACAAGGAGAACTTGATGACATTCTTAAAAATTATATTGAAATTACAAAATTAAATGATTTAAAAGAGTATAAAGAAAGATTTATTAAACAAAGTGCATACTTAACAGTTAAATATGATAATAGTACTAATTATAGTATAGTTGAGTTTGTAAATTCTAAAACTTCTGAAGTATTAGATCCTAATTGTAATTCAAGTTCAACTAAAAGTGAAACCATAAATGGTAAAACTGTTGAAACTAATAAAGTATGTAAAGTGTCATTCAAGAAAGAAATGAAATTACCAGAATCATGTTTAGATATGCAAAGTGGAGATGCTATTTCTTGCTCACCAGAAGATGCTCTTCTTACAGGTGGTAATGAATTTTATATTGATAAAAAGGCTACTAGTGGACAAGTAATAGTTGAAATTAATGGGGCTGGATATAGAGGAAATATAAAGTTTTCTTTAGATAAAGATGATAAAGGTGATCCAGTATGTACATTTAATAATAGTAATAAGAAATTAGTTTTTAGACAGATAGAACTTGAAGATCCTTTCTTAACAAATTATGATCCATTAAGAGGAGTTGGTAAAAACTATTTAAATAATAAATTTGATTTTACTAAAATAATTCAAGATGATATTTGGTCTAGAGAATATATGTATGCTTATACATTAAGTAAAGTAAATGTTGACAATATTAAAAAAGATACAGCAGAAGATAGAGCTAGTAGTTATTTAGGACGAAATTGTTATTTTACAAGTACGAATAAATATGTCTGTGAATTCACAAGAAATGGTGGAAGTAACGAAGAGCTTGTTGGAGATAAGAATTTGTTTAACAGTGTAGATATAAAAGGAGATTGATATGAATAAAAAATTAATGTTAGTTATTTTTACTTTCTTTATATGTTCTAATGTATTTGCTCTTGATGCTTGTACTACAAGTGAACTTTCTAGACTTAAAGAACTTGCTAACAATGTAGAATTTAAAAGAAATTATAAAATAACAGAAGATGAAGAAGAGCATGCAATTGATGTTTTATATAATATTGATATAATTAATCGTGATAAAGATTTAAAAATATATTATAAAACAGCCTATGATACTGAAAAAATTGAACTTTCTAGTCGTGAAACTAATGTAGGTGATTTTGCTCCAACAGAGAATGTAACATTTTATATTCATGCTTATGCCGAAAATGCTTGTATAACTAAATTATTGAAAACAGTTACAGTAAAATTACCTGTTTATAATGAATATTATTATTTTCATAAAGATAAATGTGGTAGTTATCCAAACTTTAAATACTGTCAAGAATTTTTAGATACAGAGAAAGGTGAAGCAGAAATAGACAAATTATTTGATGAATATATTGAAAGTACTAAACCTAAAAGTGAAGTAAAAAAAGATTCTAAAACTTATCTTTACTTTGGAATTTTAGCTGGTGTCGTAGTAATTGCTATAGTAGTTGTTGCTATAATAAAAATTAACAAGAAAAAGAAAGACGATCTTTAGAGGTAAAATATGAATAATTTTAAAAAGATAATTTTTTACATTTTAATTATATTAACTATCAGTGTTCCATTCTTTATGATTATTGATACTAAAGCCGAAGAAGTGTCTGAAAGTGAAGAGGAAGAAACTGAAGAAACAGCTGAAAAGGGTGATTTAAGATGTCCTTTAGTTAATTCTCCTAATACAACTTGTACTCCTAAGTATGATGCAAATGGTAAGGTAAAAAGTGTTGAGTTAGTTTTTAATACAGAAGCTAATGGTGGAACTTTAATAGTAAAAAAAAGAGTTACCAAAAAGAAAACCTTAGGTCATTATGATGTTGAATTTGAAGTTATAGGAAATGGAGTAAAACAAGTAAGAGTTCCAGCCCCACTTTATGTTATGGTTATAATTGATATGTCTGCAACTATAAGTGGAAAAATTAATGCTATGGAGGGTGCAGTTAAAGCATTCGTAAAAGAATTGTATACTGCAAACAATTCGGATATTTATTTTAGCTTAGTTCAATTTGCTAGCAATGTAAGTGTTAGACAAAAGTTTAAAAAAGATGCTAGTAATCTAAGCTTCTTAGGATATAATAGTGGAGGACTTGGTAAAAAATCACATGTTGAAAAAGCTTATAGTAAGGCCATTTCATTATTTAATGAAGTTCCAGTTAGTGCTAATAAATATTTGTTGCTCTTTGGAGATGGTAGATATTGGTCTAATGCAGATACTGATACTGGCAAAATAAAACCAAATGCTAATACTCTTAAAAAGGCTGGTGTAACTATTTTTGGAGCAAGATATGAAGGCTCT
>CANRCN010000058.1 GCA_947629135.1 uncultured Bacilli bacterium
AAAGTCCTTTCTAAATATATTTTAACATATCTCTATGTTCTTTTTATTTAGTGTGAACTTTAAAGGTATTATAATCATTGCTATTTTTTTTCTTTTCTTTTTTAAAATTAATATACAAATAAAAGGAGTTTTGTTATAATAAAATTAGATAATTTAGGAAAGGAGGTTAGATATGTATATACCACTTTATAATAAGACTACATATACTTTTTTATCTAGTTTATTAGAAGTAGATGATTTAATTAATTTAGCTTTAAAATATAATCTTGGAAGTATTGGAATATGTGATGATAATATGTTTGGAGTTATGGAATTTATCAGAAAATGTGAAGAAAATAAGATAAATCCTATAATTGGTCTTGATCTTGAAGATAGGTTATTATTTGCTAAAAATTATAAAGGATATCAAAATTTACTTAAACTTACAACTATTAAATCAGAAAGAGAATTAACAATAGAAGATTATAAAAAATATAAAAGTGATTTAATTTGTATTCCCTTAAAAGAAATAGAACTTATATATCAAGATGTTTATTATCCTTTAACAGATGAAAATAAGGATAATGATAAAGTTATTTATTTAAATAAATTATTATATAAAGAAGATAAGGATAAAGAGATATTAAAGTATATTGAATTACTTAGAGATAATTTAACTATAAGTGATGAATATGAATTTAAAGAAGGATGTTATTATAAGGAAATAGAAGGGGATTCTAAAGCTATTTTAAATACTTATAAATTAGCTAGTGAATGTAATTTTAAGTTACCTAATTATAATCTTTCTTTAGCAATGTTTAACCCTTCAGTTGATGCTTCTGTATATTTGAAAAGTTTAGCTTATAAAGGTTTAGAAAAAAGATTAAATGGTAATATTCCAAATAATTATATTGAAAGACTTAATTATGAATTAGATGTAATTATTAAAATGGGGTTTGCTAATTACTTTTTAGTTGTTTATGATTTTATTAAATATGCTAAAAAATTAGGAATTTTAGTTGGACCAGGAAGAGGATCGGCAGCTGGATCTTTAGTTAGTTTTACTTTAGGAATAACAGATATTGATCCTTTAAAATATGATTTGTTATTTGAAAGATTTTTGAATGTTGAAAGAATTACCATGCCTGATATTGATACAGATTTTCCAGATATTTATCGTGATGAAATTATTAAATATGTTAAAGAAAAGTATGGAGAAAAACGAGTTTCTAATATTATAACGTTTGGAACAATGGGAGCTAAACTTTGTGTTAGGGATATTGGTCGAGTTATGAATGTTAATTTAAAAGATGTAGATACTATTAGTAAACTGATTGGTTCAAGAAAAGATAGTTTAAAAGTAATCATTGAGCAAGATAAAAGAATTCAAGAATTAATTGAAAATGATAATAAAATAAAAAAACTAATGCAAGTAGCAGTTAAAGTAGAAGGATTAAAAAGACAATCAGGAACTCATGCTGCTGGAATAATAATAGCAGATAAAGATTTAGATGAAATAGTTCCACTTGTTTACAATAATAATCTTTATATTTCAGGTTATGAAGCATCTTACTTAGAAGATTTAGGTTTACTTAAGATGGATTTTTTGGGAATAAGAAATTTAACGACGATTATGGAAATTTTGGATGCTATTTTAACTAATGAAGGATTAAAAATTGATTTTAGAGAGATTCCTCTTGATGATAAAGAGACTATTGAAATATTTAAAAGGGGAGATACAAATGGAATCTTTCAGTTTGAAAGTAGTGGTATGAAAAATTTCTTAAGGGAATTATCACCAAATAACTTTAATGACATTGTTAGTGCAATTGCTTTATTTAGACCAGGTTGTGCTCCATTTATTCCTTCATTTATAAAAAGAAAAGAAGGTTTAGAAGAAATAGATTATTTTGATAAAAGTTTAGAAAGAGTTTTAAAATCTACTTATGGTATTATTATTTATCAAGAACAGATTATGCAAATTGCTTGTATAGTTGGAGGTTATAGTTTAGGAGAAGCTGATATTTTAAGACGAGCTATGTCTAAGAAAAAACGAGAGATAATTGAAGCTGAACATGATAAATTTATTAATGGTGCTTTAAGTCGAGGATATAAGAAAGAGTTAGCTTCTGAAATATATAATTTAATTTTAAGATTTGCTGAATATGGATTTAATAAAAGTCATAGTATTGCATATGCTATGGTTGCCTATAAGATGGCTTATTTAAAAGCTCATTATCAAAAATATTTTTATATTAGTTTATTAAATAGTGTTATTTCAGATACAACTAAAACTAAAGAATATATGTATGAAATAAAAAAATATCATATAGATATTCTAAAACCTGATATTAATAATAGTGATACTATTTATACTGTTCATGATGGAAAGATTTTAGCTCCTTTTAATATCATTAAAGGAATAAGTAAGATAGTTGCTAATAATATAATTTCAGTAAGGGAAAATGGCTATCAAGATGTTTATGATTTCTTTGCTAAAAGTAAAAATATTGCCAAGAGTGTTTATGAAAATTTAATTTTAGCTGGAGCATTAGATTGCTTTGGTTATACAAGACATACTTTAATTGAAAACTTAGAAGTTTTAATAAATTATTCTAAATTATGTGAAGATTTAGAAACAGAGTTTGTCTTGAAGCCAGAGATTATAAATTATCAAGAGTATGATATTTTAGAATTAATTGAAAAAGAGAAAGATTTATTTGGACTTTATATAACAAATCATCCAGTTTTAAGCTATAAAATTAAATTTAATGATATAATAAATTTGGAAGATATTGATAAATATTTTAATAAAAATGTTAATTTAATTGTTATGATAGAGAAAATTAAAGAAATATCTACTAAAAATGGAGATAAAATGATGTTTTTTACAGGTAGTGATGAAGAAAGAGTTGGGGATTTTACAATGTTTCCTAAGATTTATAATTTATATTATGATGTTAAAAAAGGTGATATTGTGAAAGTTATTGGAAAAATTGAAAAAAGAAATGGTAGTTACCAGATAATTGTTAATAAATTAGAAAAATTAAATTAGGAGGATAAAATGAAAAAAACAAAGATTGTTGCTAGTTTAGGGCCATCTTCTAGTAGTGAAAATGTAATATTTGAAATGGCTAAGAATGGGGTTGATGTATTTCGAATTAATTTAAGTCATGCTAATTTTGAAGAGACAGATTCTTTAATAAAAAAAATAAGGAAGGTTGAAAAAAAATTAAATAAGATTTTAGGTATCATGTTAGATTTAGATGGACCTGGAATTAGGCTTGATAAATTAAATGAAGACAATGTTTTTTTAGCTCTTGATAAAGAAGTTAGAATTTATGATTATCATGTTGTTTGTAATAATACTCAACTTTCAACAAACTATAGCAACTTTTCAGATGTAATAAATCTTGATGATATTTTAATTTTATCGAATGGTGATGTTAAATTAAAAGTTATTGATATTAATGAGGATAACTTTATGTGTCGAGTTATTGAAGAAGGATATATTTATAGCAATCAAACAGTTCATGTCAAAGGAGCTAATTATAAGTTACCATTTATAAGTGATAAAGATTATGATAATATTATGTATGCAATTAATAATAATATTGATTTTTTGGCTTTATCTTTTGTTAGAGATGAACAAGATATTTTAGAAGTTACTGATCTTTTAATTGAAAATGGAAATGAACATATTTCTTTAATTGCTAAACTTGAAAATGAATTTGCATTTGATAATTTAGAAGAAATATTAAAGTTAAGTGATGGAGTTATGGTTGGAAGAGGAGATTTAGGTATTAATGTACCACTTCCTAAGCTTCCTTATTATCAAAAGAGAATTATGGAATTAGCTAACAATTATCAGAAGATTGGTTTAATTGCAACAGATTTTTTAAAGACAATGATTAAAGAAAAAAATCCTTCTCGAGCTGAAGTTGCAGATATTTATAATGCTGTTTTAGATAAAGCTGATGGTTTAGTTTTATGTGATGAAACAACTCTTGGAGAAAATCCTATTGATTCTGTTAAGGTAATGAGTGAAATAATCCTAGAAGCTGAAGATGAATTTCCTTATCATGAAAATTTGGAGGAGACTTTTAAACAAGGAAAACAGGATATTACTTCAACTATTTCTTATTCAGTAGTTGATTCTAGCTTACTATTAAATGCTAGTTGTATTTTAGCTAATACTATGAGTGGCTATACAGCTAGAAAAATTAGTTATTTTAGACCAAAGAGTACTATTTTAGGTTTGAGTCCTAATTTAAATACAGTTCGAAGTCTTACTTTAAATTATGGAATTGTTCCTGTTAAAGTAGATGAATTTAAAACAACTGATGAAATAGTAAATGGATGTATAGAAAAATATAAAGAGGTTATGGACTATCAAATTGGTGATACTGTTATTATAACTGGTGGTCTTCCTTTAAATAATAAGAATACTGACTTTATGAAAATAGAAAAAATAACAGATTAAATATGTAAAAAATAAGTGTAAATTTACAAAAATAAATTAATTTAATTTACATTTTTAAGTATACATGATATACTAATTAAGTAATCAAATGAGAGGTGCTGTATGAAAAAAGTAATTTTAGCTTTAACAGTGATATTTATATTTTTTATAAACTTTAATGTAATGGCTGCAGATAATCCTGTTATGGTTATTGATAAAAAGCCAAATCCAGTGCTTACAACTAGTCAATTTCAAGTAATTGGTTCTATTAATCCAAAAAGTTTACAAGATAGTAATGGTAATTTAGTTTGTCCAAATGTTTATGTTACTTGGAATAGTCCTCAAATCGGGCAACAAGGATCTTCATCAATGAGAAGTTATGTTGCAACTTTTGAATATAATACCAAAACTGATAATAGAGATACAGCTGATATTATTAATCAATCAATAACTTCAACGACTTTGGTTTGTAAATATAAATTTGATGGACCTAGTAGTGATGATTATGAATTTAGTATTCATTATGACAAAGCTTCAGATCCATCTAGTTCAAAAACTAAATTAACAGATTGTCTATATTATAATCAAAATAAAAATAGTCCTTATTATAATAGTAGTGATAATTATTTAGCTTTTACAATTTATAATGATGGAACAGTAGGTGGAGCCGTTGGATTTGGAGTTTATTCGGCTTATACTGTTAGTTATGCTGGTGGCAATAGAACCACTTGTCCACCTTATGTTAGTGCATCAGTTGGTAGCACTTATAAGTTAACACCTTCTGATACTGCTACTGATTGGAAACTTGGAACTGGAGATATAAAAGATGCAACTACTCAAAAAAGTGGATTTGTCAATTATTTAGCATATAATAATAGCAATGCTCCAAAAATAATAGTTCAAAAATCAAATAATGGATATAAGTTTTATCTTCAAAGTTCTAGTAGTGGATTTTTTGGTTCTACTTCTACAAATGAAATAAAAGTTAATGGAATTGATAATTACAAAGCTGCATTTGATTCTGGGAATGAAAGTAGCTATCCAACATGGATAAATTTAGCAACAGATGGAAAAACTTATACTATGTCTGATACGAAAGATCCAAATGCCAAAACAAATTATATTTGTCAACAAAAAATAACGGCCACTTATAATCTTGGAGAAGAGACAGTACAAGATACTTGTGAAGATATATTTGGACCAGAATTTTTAAAATTCTTGGATAATAATGTTATAGTAATAATTCGTCTTGGAATACCTCTTTTGTTAATATTATTTACAACTTTTGATTTTGCTAAAGTAGTCTTTATTGATGATAAAGAAGGTATTCAAAAAGCAACTAAACGATTTGGCAAAAGAATAGTTGCAGCTATTTTGATATATTTAGTTCCAGCCATACTTATATGGTTAGTTAAAATAATTGGAGCTGATAAAGTTCAAGAATGTGCTGAATACTTTAATAGTGTTGCAACTGAAACAGAAACCCAATAGAAAAAATCTTTTAAATAAGATTTTTTTGTTTACAAAAAAAGATAAAAATAGTAAAATTGACTTAAGGACGGTGAAGTGTATGCCAGAGCTACCAGAAGTAGAAACTGTTAAAAATGTTTTAAAAAAAGATTTAATAAATTTAAAAATAAAAAAAGTAAATGTTTATTATAAAGATATGATTAAAACTGATTATAATGAGTTTGTTAATAATTTAATAAATGAAGAAATACTTGATATTAAAAGATATGGCAAATGGTTAGTCTTTGAAACAGGTAAATATGCTCTTGTCAGTCATTTAAGAATGGAAGGCAAATATTTTTATACAGATAAAATAGAACCTCAAAAACATGAACATATAGTATTTGAATTTGATAATGGAAAAGTCTTAAGATATAAAGATGTGAGAAAATTTGGAGTTATGTATTTAGTAAAAAAGGATAAACTATTTACAGATACACCTCTTGTTAATTTAGGATTAGAACCATTCGATAAAAAGTTAACTAGTAGTTACTTATTAGATAAATTAAAAAATAAAACATTACCAATTAAAACAGTTCTTTTAGATCAGGAAATCATAACAGGACTTGGTAATATCTATGATGATGAAGTTTTATTTAAAAGTCGTATTTCTCCTTTTAGAGCATCATGTACTATAACTAAAGATGAATGTGAAAGTATAATAAAAAATGCTAAAGATATATTAAATGAGGCTATTAAATGTGGAGGAACGACGATTAGAAGTTATACATCAAGTTTAGGAGTTAGCGGAAATTATCAAGATAAGTTACTTGTTCATACTAAAAAAGAATGTAGTATTTGTAAAAGTCCAATTAAAGTTGCAAAGATAGGAGGAAGAAGTACTTACTATTGTCCACATTGTCAGAAGGTGTCAGATGAGTAGAGTAGTTGGAAGTATATCAAGAAAAATATTTAAGTCAGATAGTGATTATTGTGTTTTACTTTTTAAAGTAAAAGAAAATGATGTTGATCCAAAATACAATGGGAAAACCATTACAATTACAGGATATTTTTATGATACAGATGAATTAGAAGATGTAGCTTTAACTGGAGAATTCATGAAACATGCGAAGTATGGAGAACAATTTTCTGTTACAAGTTATCAAAAAATTATGCCTGAAGATAAAAGCAGTGTTATAGCTTTTTTTTCAGGAGGTATGTTTAAAGGTATTGGTGAAGCTAAAGCTACTAAAATCTATGAAGCCCTTGGAGATAATGCTATTGATTTAATAAAAAAAGATAATAGTATTCTTTATCAAGTTAAATGTTTATCAGAAAAAAATATAGATATGATTATTTCAAAACTTGAAGAATTAGGTCAAAGTACTAATACTTTATTAAGCTTAGCAGAACTTGGTTTTAATCCAAATGATGCAACTTTAATTTATAAAAAATATAAAGAGAAAACAATTGAAATAATTAATGATGACATTTACACTCTTTTTTATGATTTAGAAAAGATTACATTTAATAAAGTAGATCGTATTGCAATTTTAAATAAAATTAAAAAAAGTGATTTAAGAAGAATTAAAGCTGGAATTATATATGCTGCTAGAACTTTAGCATTTGAAAAGGGAGATACTTATTCTAGTAAAGAAGAAATCTTTAAAATTTTAAAAATAGTTATTAACTATGAACCTGAATATGAAACTTATGAAAATTGTTTAGAAGAACTATGCCGAGATTTAAAGATAATCTTAATTGATGGAAATTATCAATTAATTGAATACTATGATGCAGATAATAACATTGTAAAAAGATTAACCTATTTAAATAATAAAGAAGATATGACTTATAAAGTTGATTTAGATAAAAAAATAAGTGATTTTGAATTTGATAATAATATTATTTATGATGATGTTCAAAAAGAAGCTATTAAAAAAGCTTTTCTAAAAAATATCTTAATTATAACTGGGGGACCAGGAACTGGAAAGACTACGATTATTAAATCAATAGTTGAATTATATAAAGAATTATATAATCGTAAGTATATTGATCTTGAAGATGAAATAGCTCTTTTAGCCCCAACTGGAAGAGCAAGTAAAAGAATTATGGAAGCAACTCTTTGTAAAGCAAGTACTATTCATAGATTCTTGAAATGGAATAAAGATACAAATAAATTTCAGGTAAATGAATATGCTAAAAGTAATGTTAAAATGGTTATTATAGATGAATTTAGTATGGTAGATACTCTTCTTTTTGATTCACTTTTAAAAGGATTAAAATATGATACTAAGATTATTTTAGTTGGAGATGCAAATCAATTACCAAGTGTTTCTCCAGGTGAAGTTTTAAAAGATTTAATTGAGTCAAATGTTTTTGAAATAATAGAATTAAAAAAATTATATCGTCAAATGAATGATTCAAATATTATTAATTTAGCTTATGATGTTAATATGGGAGAAATTGATTATTCAATCTTTAATAAAGGAGAAGATTTACATTTTTATAAATCAGATTCTAATGATTTAAAAGATAAATTAACAACTTTGATGAAAGATTTTAAAAATATTGATTATCATGATTTTCAAATAATGGCTCCTATGTATAAAACTTTAAATGGAATTAATAATTTAAATATTTTAATGCAAGATTTATTTAATCCTAAAAGTTCTAATAAAAATGAAATAGTTATTTATGATGTTTTGTATAGAGTTGGGGATAAAGTTTTACAACTTATGAATATGCCTGATGATAATATTTATAATGGTGATATTGGAATAATTCTTGAAATTGATAATATTAAAAAAGAAGTAACTGTTGATTTTGATTCAAATATAGTAACTTTTAATAAATCTACTTTTATGAATTTTACTTTAGGTTATGTTATTAGTATTCATAAGTCTCAAGGAAGTGAATTTAAAACGGTTATTATTCCTATGTTAAAAGAATATGGTAGAATGTTATATCGAAAGTTAATTTATACAGGTATTACTAGAAGTAAGCAAGAATTAATTCTAATTGGAGAAGATGAAGCTTTTGAAAGAGGAGTTAATAATAATATTGAGAATTCCAGAAAAACTAATTTAAAAGATAAAATAATTAATAGATATAAAAGTAGTAAATAGTTCTCTATTCCAAAAAAACTCCACTGTGGAGTTTTTTGGAATAGAATATTGATATTTAAAGTTGAAAGATATGATGTAAATGGTAAAATGATTCATTCAAAAAAATAATAATAGTTAAGGATTATATAAAAAGAACTCGAAATGAAAATGGAATAATTACAATGAGTATATTTGATTTTTTATTAGATCCTAATAGCTTAGATTTTTAAAAGTATAAATTCTTAATATTTATCCATACTATTTATGGTATCACTTAGTGATGCTAATCATATTTTTAGTAGGTGATAAAATGAAGGGTAAGAAAAAAGGAATGATTATCGGACTAACATCTGCTACTATGATTGGAGCAGGATTATTAATCTATAATTATGTACTTAGTCCAAGAACAAAAAAAGATATGATGTCTTTGGAAGAAGATATGTGTGAAGACTTTGAAAATATGATTTAAAGAAAAAGAGAAAGAGTAACTTCTTTCTTCTTTTTCTTTAAAAGTCTTTTAAAATACTTTAAATTCTGATAAAATGGATATAGGAGGAATAGATATGTTTAATATAGGAATAGGAAATAATAAAATTGATTATGAAAAGGATATAAAAGGAATAAATACTTTAAGAGGATTAAGTTTAGATATGATACA
>CANRCN010000059.1 GCA_947629135.1 uncultured Bacilli bacterium
CTGAAGAGGCTCCCCTGCTAAGGGAGTAGATCGGGTTAAACTGGTGCGAGGGTTCAAATCCCTCCCGCTCCGCCATATTGTTAATTATCCTTATTTTTATAAGGATTTTTATTTTTTTTGCTTGTCGACAGCATAAAACTGATTTTTATCAGTTTTTTTCTTATTTAGGTTTTATTTTTTTTAAAAGTATTGTATAATAAGTTAGGAAAAGGAGAAGTTATATGAAAATTTTATCAGTAAATGCTGGTTCATCATCTTTAAAATTCCAGATGTATGAAATGCCAGATGAAGAAGTATTAATAAGTGGAGTTTTTGAAAGAATTGGTATGGATGGAAGTTGCTATACCATTAAATTAAATGGAGAAAAGATAGAAAAAATGGCTGAATTGCCTGATCATAAGAAGGCTTTTGAGTTATTAGTTCAAGAATTAATTGATAATAAAATTGTTGATAGTCTTGATGATATAGCTGGAATTGGTCATAGAATAGTTCAAGGTGGTTCATACTTTGATAAGTCTGTTATTGCAAGTGAAGATGTTATTGCGAAGATTGATGAATTATCAACTTTGGCACCTTTGCATAATCCAGCTGCAATTACAGGAATTAGAGCTGCTCAAGCAGTTGTACCAGGAGCAGTTCAAACGGTTGTTTTTGATACAGCTTTTCATCAAACAATACCTGAAGAGAATTATTTATATGCATTACCTTATGAATGGTGTCATGACTACAAAATAAGAAGATATGGAGCTCATGGAACTAGTCATAAGTATATTACATTGAAAATGAATGAAATATTAGATCGTGAAGATACTAAGTTAATAACTTGTCATATTGGAAATGGTGCAAGCATTAGTGCAGTTTTAAATGGTAAATGTATAAATACCTCAATGGGATTAACTCCAAATGCAGGATTAATTATGGGAACTCGTTGTGGAGATATTGATGCAACTATCGTTCCTTATATGATGGAAACTTTAAAATTAACTGCCAATGAGATGGATACAATTTTAAATAAGAAGAGTGGATTGCTTGGAATAAGTGGTGTTAGTAGTGATTCTCGTGATATTGAAACAGGAATTAAAGAAGGAAATAAAAGATGTGAACTTGCTCAAAAAATGTATGTAAGAAGAATTGTTGATTACATAGCTAAGTATTATTTTGAACTTGGTGGATGTGATGCAATCGTATTTACAGCTGGAGTAGGTGAAAATAGTGTCTCTGTAAGAAAACAAGTTGTTGATGCTTTAGGAGTAATTGGTGTTAAATTAGATGAAGAAAAGAATGAAATTCGTGGTAAGGTTCAAAAAATTTCAGCCAGTGACTCTAGTATTAAAGTATATGTAATTCCAACTGATGAAGAATTAATGATAGCAAGAGATACATTAGAATTAATAAATAGTTAGGAATGATTATATGTATAGTGATATTTTTAAATTAATAAGTGAGTTTGATAAAATTGTTTTGGCACGTCATGTTGGAGTTGATCCAGATGCAATGGCCTCAACTATGGCTTTAAAAGATAGTATATTATTAACATTTCCAGAAAAAAAAGTTTATTCTGTTGGAAGTGGAAGCAATAGATTTAATTATTTTGGAAAATTAGATAAAGTTGATGATATGATGGGAGCTTTACTAATTGTTTTAGATACCCCAGATATTAGGAGAATTGACGGAGTTACTCTTGGAGATTTTAGTAAAGTAGTTAAAATTGATCATCATCCTTTTGTTGAAAAATTTGGAGATGTAGAACATATTGATGATACAGCAAGTTCTGCATCAGAGCTAGTTTTAGAATTAATTAACGAAACTGATTTATTAATGGATAAGAATATTGCTTCTAAATTATATTTAGGTATTGTAAGTGATACTAACCGTTTTATGTTTAATAATTCAACTGGAAATACATTTAGAAAAGTAGCTCGAATGATTGATGAATATCATCTTGAAATAGATAAATTATATGAGCCTTTGTATTTAAGACCTATGAGTGAAGTTAGATTGGAAGGCTATATTGGATTACATTTAAGTTTAACTGAAAATGGAGTTGGATACATTAAATTAACTAAAGAAATTCTAGATGAATTTGGAGTTGATTCTGCTGCACCTGGAAATATGATTAATAATTTTAATTATATAAATGAAGCAATTGTTTGGATTTTCTTTACTGAAGATGTTAAAAATAACAATATAAGAGTTTCAGCAAGATCAAGAGGACCAATTATCAATACGACTTTAGCTAACTTTAATGGAGGAGGCCATAAGTATGCGAGTGGAGCAAGAATTGCCAAGATGGAAAATTCAGAAGAAGTAATTAAGGCACTAGATAGTTTATGTTTTGAATATAAAAAGAATAATGAAAGTGGTGATATGATTGATAAAGATTAATAATGCCAAACTGGATATAATTGCAGTTAGACGTAGTCAATATCCAAGTGAAGGAAAACCTGAATTTTTATTAGTTGGACGTAGTAATGTAGGAAAAAGTAGTTTTATAAATGCTATTATTGATAGAAAAAATCTAGCTAGAACTTCTTCCCGTCCTGGTAAGACTCAAACTTTGAATTTTTATTTAGTAAATGATTCTTTTTACTTAATTGATGTACCAGGTTATGGATATGCTTCAGTTAATCAAGAACAACAAAAAAAGATGGGAATGTTAATAGAAGAATATCTTGAAAAAAGAGAAGAGTTAAAAAGAGTTTTTATGTTAGTAGACTTTAGAATAAAGCCAACAGAGAATGATTTATTAATGTATCAATTCTTAAAGTATTATAATATTCCAGTTACAATTATTCTTACTAAATCTGATAAAGTATCAACATCTAAACGTGATCGAAATATGAAGATGATTAAAGAAACTTTAGATTTAGCAGTTGGTGATGATATGATATCATTTTCTAGTTTAAGTAAAACAGGTCGAGAAGATGTTTTAAAATTAATAGAAAATTTTGTAATTGATATGATTTAAAAAGTCATGTTCTAATATTAGAACATGGCTTTTAATATTTAGTTAGTCTATATAAACTAATACTTGGTCTATCAAATAATCTTATATTGTTGTTATTACCAAGACCATTATTAATATAAAGTTCAGTTTGATTTAATTTATAATAATCATTATGATATTTATGATTGTCAAATATTCCTATACTTGTAAATGGAATACGAACTTCACCACCTAAAGTATCTCCTGCAAGTGCTAAATTACAATTATTTGATTTAGTAATTTCTTCAATTTTATCTGGATTATGAAGAAGACAAATACTATAGTAATTATTATCTGTTTCAATATCTTTTAAATTGGAAGTATCAAAACCTATTATTTTAATTGGTTCATTATTTTTGTAATAAAGAATTTTTTCACTATTATTTAAAATTTCAAAGTTTGTATTTTCCATTATTACTTTAAAACTATCATCATCATTGTCCCCAATAACTGCAAATCTTCCTATTGTTGATTCTAATTCTTTAAAAAAATCTTTTAAAATATCAATTTCTTTTTTAGATAAAGAATGTCCTTCTTTTTTTAAATCACCTGTAAATACTAAAATATCTGGTTTTAGTTTATTAATTTTATTTTTAATATTAGTTAAATCTTTTTTTGATAAACTATTAATTAAAATATCACTTAATTGAACAACTTTTATTCCATGATAGCTACTAGGTAATTTATTATTAGTAACTTTATGTTCCAAAACTATAGTATATTTTGCACCTATAAACATTCCGTAACAAAGAATTGTTAAAACAATTATAAGAATTGAAGTTATTATTTTAACACCTTTACCAATTTTTTTTTCTCTTTCTTCTTTGATTATTTCTTTTCTTATCTTTTTATTCTTTTGTTCTCTTGTTTCCATTTATACCCCCATTGTTAGAATTGAAAGTAAGGTTAAAATACCATTATGTAACATATGAAATGTTATAGTTATTAAAACATTATCTTTTTCTTTTAAAACATAAGCAAATGAAGATCCTAAGGCACCATATGGAAGAACATATAAGAAATCAAGTGCTGACTTAAAACTAAAGATAACATGTAAAAGTCCAAATAATAAACCACTTGCAACAACCATTACCCACTTATTATGAAATATATCAGCAAAAGATTTTCTAAAAATCATTTCTTCAATGATTGGGGCTGTAAATGTTGCACTTAAGAATGAAATAAGAGGAGCTTTTTTAAGCATATTATCAACTAAAACCTCATTAGTGGCTTCCTTCAAAGGAGTGAGATTGGTAATTAGAAGATTAAGTGTCATCATTGCAAATAATCCAACAACCCACCATTTCATTCCAAAATCAAAATATTCACTAAAATGTTTTATATAATCTTTAAGCTTTTCTATTAAATATTTACGATATATTATTACTATTATTACTATTAAAATTAAAGAAGCAATTAAAGATCCTAATAAACTAGCTTTATAGCTTAATGTTTTTAAATTAACATTTAAAAGTTTTAAAGGAACTAAATAGAATAAATCATTATATAAAAATAAAATAAACAATAAAATAAAAATTCCAATTTTTTTTAGTCGCTCTATCATAATATCACCTATTTAATTGTACTAAAAAATAGAGTAAAAGTCTACTAGTTTATAAAAAAAAGTACCTTAAGGTACTGTTAAAAAATTTATTAGTATTATTCATTGATTAAGACTACATCAGTAATTTCATCTATTTCATTAACTAAACTTTCTTTAAATAATTCATCTAGAGTAAACATTCTCATGGAGCAATTAGCACAATAACCTAAAAATTTTAAATAGCAAATTCCATTTTCATATTTTACAAATTCAATGTCACCACCATCATCCATGATATAAGGTCTTAATTTTTCTAATATTTCTTTAATTCTATCTTCTATAGTTTTTTCCATATGCCCTCCATTCCTAGATATTATAGCACATTTTTTTAGATAAATAAATAAGTTAAAACATAAACTTAAATAGGTGATAATGTGAAAGATTTACTTAATTATTATTACTATATTATAACTGATAGAATAAATATGCAAGGTCATAATTATTATTTTACTTATTTAAATAATTATTTTTGTTTATATAGATATGATGCTAATTTTGAAGTTTTAGATGAAGTCTTTAAATTAAATACTTATATGCTTTATAATAATTATCCTATTAATAAAATAATTTTAAATAAAGATTCAAGTATTACAACTAAATATGGTAATCATTACTATATATTAGTTTTATTAAGATATAATAGTCATAATCTTATTAAGTTAAATAATGTATTAAACTTCGGAAAATTAGTTAACCCATTACCAAATATTTTAAATAGAACAAATTGGATAGAATTATGGAGTAATAAGATTGATAACATTGAATATTCTATTAAACATTTAATGCATAAGTATAAGTTAATTTATAATTCTATTTATTATTATATAGGGTTAACAGAAAATGCTATTACTTACTTAAAACTTTTTAGTATTCCATCTAAGAATATTACTATTAGTCATAGAAGAGTTCATGGATGTGATAAAATAGTTGATTTTTATAATCCCTTAAATTTAGTAATTGATTATCATATAAGAGATTTATCTGAATATATAAAATCAATGTTTTTTGAAAGAAAATGGGATGTATTAACTATTATTAATTATTTAAAAAAAATTAATATGAGTGGAAGTGATTATATTTATTTTTATATTAGAATGTTATTTCCAAGTTATTATTTTGATCTTTATGATTTAATAATAAGTGGTAAAGAATTAGAAAAAAGTATTTTAAATATTACTAGTTATCAAGAGGATTATGAGTATTTATTATATGAAATATATATTATGATTAAGAGCCATGTTAATATAGTAGGAATAGAGTGGATAAATAAAAAATTTGCAATTTAATTAAAAATATGATATAATATGTATCCGTTAGGGGGGAATATGTTATGTCAAGAGTACATTATGAATATATGCCATGTGAAAAAAATTGTGGATATTGTATGTATGCTAATATGAGTGATAGTAAAGGAATTAAAATTTATTGTAGAGAACATAGAGGTTATTATCCTATAAATGATAAATGTAGTAAACAAAGATATGTTAATCGTGATTCACGTGATATTGAAAAATTTTTAAAATGGCATGTATCTACAATGATTGGATTGGTACTAAATAGAAATTTAGATGAAAAACCATTTACAAGTATTAGAATTTTAAAAGAATATGCAAGAAATAATCCTGAATTAAGTAACTTTGTAGTATTATATGATAATTATGGTGAGTTAATTGCAACTGGTTTATTTTTTGATTTAGATAAAGAAAAACTTGCTAATTCTCTTATGCCTATTCTTAATAAAGTTTCATATTTAATAGATAATGGTAAAATGGAAGAAGCTTTCCAAGAATATTATAAATTAGTCATGTTACTTTATAAAAGATATATCTATACATTAAATAGTGATAGTTACATGGAAAGAAAAGTTAAAACTAAATAAAGGATGCTCTGCATCTTTTTTTTTGAAAAAATGATATAATTAAATTGAGGTTATTATGAAAATAAAAGAAATAAATGTTAATAGATGTATTGCTAAATCAGAAATTAAAGGAATAGATTTTGTAATTAATCCTTATATAGGGTGTCCTAATGGTTGTATGTATTGTTATGCATCTTTTATGAAAAATTTAAATAAGCATGAAGAAGAATGGGGAGAATTTCTTGATGTAAAAATGAGTAATTATAAATTAAAGGGAATAAGTGTTACTAATAAAACGTATTTAATGTCATCAACGACAGATTGTTATAATATTTATGAAGAAAAGTATCAATTAACTAGAAATTTACTAAAGCAACTAATTAATTTTAATTTTACTTTAATAATAGAAACTAAAAATGAATTAATATTAAGAGATTTAGATTTACTTAAACAAATAAAAAATTTAAAAGTAGTTATTTCTTTAAATACTTTGGATGATAATTTAAGAAGTAATTTAGAAAAATATAGTACTATTGATAGTAGATTAAGAGTAATTAAAGAATTATCTAAAAATGGAATTTATACAATTTTAAATATATCTCCATTTTTACCATATTTAACAGATTATAAAGAGATTATTAAAAAAACTCAAAAGTATGTTCAAGAATATAAATTTGGATTTTTAGAGTTAAGGGATGATGCTAGAAGAAAAATGTTAAAATATATAAGTGATAATTATAAGGAATATTATTTAGAATATGCTAAAATTTATTTGTTAAATGATGATAGTTATATTAAAAAAATGAAAAAAGAAATAGAAGATTATTGTATAAAATATAAAATTAAATATTTTATGTGAAAATTTAATGAAGTTTACAGTAAAAATTTGAAATTTAATGTAATTAGTGTTATAATGATTCTAGAAAGGAGTATTTCTATGGAGAAAAAAGAAGTTAGTAAAAAAACTAATGTTAAAGCAAAAGATAAGAAAGAAGAAAAGGATAAAAAGGTAAAAGAAGTAAAAGAGGAAAAGGTTGAAAAAGTAAAAGAGGTTAAGAAAGAAGAAATTAAAAAGGAACCTGCGGAAGAGGTTAAAAAAGAGGCTAAAAAGAAAGAAGATAATAGCAAAGAAATGAAAGAAAAAATCTTTAAAGGAATTGGAGTTGCTCTTGTTGTTGCTCTTGTTTTAGGATTTGCATATTGGGTATCTTTAAGTTATGGAGAAAATATAGAATATGAATTTACTTATATTGATGTAGATCAATATATTGAATATATGAATGGTGATGAAGCTAAAATAATTTATGTTGCAAGACCACTTTGTAGCTTCTGTCAACAAGAAGAACCTATTATTAAGAGGGTAGCTGCTAAAAATAATTTAACTCTTTATTACTTAGATACGACTGATTTTGTTGAACATAATGAAGATGGAACAACTAAGACAGATGAATCTGGTAATGTTATTTATACTGAGAATGGTAAAAAGTTTATGGCTTCAGCTGATGTATATAAAGAAGGTTGGGGTACTCCTAATACTATAATTGTTAAAGGTGGTAAAATTGTTGATGGTATATATCAATATGTTCCAGAAGCTGATCTTATTGAACTATTTAAAGATAACGGATTTATCAAATGAAAAACAAGGTATATAAATTAGCAGTTCGTTTTAAAAAGAAGTATTTTGGAACAATTGCTTTTCGAATTAGAGCTCATAGTGAAGTAATTGCAGATCATATTAATCCTGATGAAAAATTATTATATGTTTTCTGTGGACAAAAGGGATATTCAAATAGAGAAATATTTTCTAGCTGTGTAGTTGCTCTTACTAATGAAAGAATTATGGTAGCAACTAAAAGAGTTTTATGGGGTTATTTCTTAACAAGTGTAACACCTGACTTATTCAATGATTTAAAAGTACAATCAGGTTTAATATTTGGTAAAGTTATTATTGATACAGCTAAAGAAAAAATAATTATCTCAAACCTTGCCAATGGTTCATTAAGAGAAGTTGAAACAGCTATTTCAACTTATATGCACAAAGAAAAAGAAAAATTTAAAAATGAAAAGAAGTAGTTAAATTTAGCTATTTCTTTTTTTATAGACTATTTGTTAAAGATATGATATAATAAACGGGCAAAAAAGGAGGAGGTTAAATGGAAGTTAAGTATGAAGATATCTTAAAAGATAAAGATTTAATAAGAATATTTAAAAATAATTATTATAAAAAGGTATATGATTTATTAGGAAATTTTGTTTTAAGATATAATTTAGATTTTAAAGAAAGATTTAGACTTCGAGATAAATTATTTATAGAATATATGAAGATTATGACTTTGAAAAATAGAAGTAAATATATATATGAAAGAATCTTAGTAGGAATGTTTGAAAATCCTAGTTTTAAAAATATAGTTATATATATATTAAATAGTGATATTGATTTTTCTTATGAAATAATTGACAAAAATTATAAAAAAGTTTCTTTAGTTAAATTATTAGCAAAGAAAATTAAAGATAAAGATATTATGAGAAATTTATTACAAAGGATTGAAAAATTAGAAATTGATTGTTCTAAAGAAAGTATTGATTTATGTCAAATGAATATTATAGCTGGTAATTTAAATACGGCATTTAAAATTTTTAATGATGATACTTATTTACTTCTTAATTCTAAGTTAGATATAGTTAGATTATTAAAGGAAAACGGGCAAATAAAATTAGATGATTTTGATTATACTAGTGATGATATTTTATTTCAAATTATTTTAACTATTAAAGAATCCAATTTAGAAGAAATTGAAAAGAAAAAAATCTTAGTTGCTATTTTTAAAAGTAAAAAAGTTAAATTACTTAATACATTAACTATAAAAATAATTGAAGATATTTTAGGAGAAAAAACTATGGAACAATTTTTAGAATATATAAGTGATCTTGAACAAAAGAAAGAAATTATTTTATATACAATATCTCCTAATGATAAAAAAGTAATTTTTTTAGATAATTTAGAAACTACTATAGAAAGATTAAATGTTAAGAAAATGATAAAAAGTTAGAAAAAAAGTAGATAATTGATACTAGTACCTGTCAAGTACTCACTAAATAAAAAGATAAATTAATTTGAAAATTTAAGTCGATACTGTACTGGTG